>JARGFH010000021.1 GCA_029210695.1 Acidimicrobiia bacterium | reverse complement strand
TTCCACGGACCCCGACTCCAACCGCCAGGGTCACTATGTCAGGCCACCCCTCTTACACAGAGGATCTGACACGCCCCCAACGCAGCCTGAAACGAGACACACTGCTCCACCTCGGGGCTCTCGACTTCATCCTGGCTCGAGAGAACGTCGTGTTCCTCGGGCCACCCGGCACCGGGAAAACCCATCTCGCGATCGGGATCGGGGTCAGAGCCTGCCAAGCCGGCCACCGGGTCGCTTTCGCCACCGCCACCGACTGGGTCAGCCGTCTCGCCCAAGCACACACCCAAGGCCGGCTCGGAGACGAACTCGCCCGATTAGGGCGGATACCGCTGCTCATCGTCGACGAAGTTGGCTATATCCCCTTCGAAGCCGAAGCCGCCAACCTGTTCTTCCAACTCGTCTCCGCCAGGTACGAAAGGGCCTCGGTAATCGTCACCTCCAACAAACCGTTCGGACGGTGGGGCGAAGTCTTCGGTGACCCCGTCGTCGCCGCAGCCATGATCGACCGGCTCGTCCACCACGCAGAAGTCGTCTCCCTCAAAGGAGACTCCTACCGACTCAAAGACCGCGACCTAGGGAGAGTGCCAACCGACAACACAGAGTGACCAAAACCCGGCCCGGGGGGTCAATTTTCAACCGGTGCCAGGGGGTCAATTTTCAGGCGGTGTTGACAGGCACAACTACTGCCGCGTAGGATGAAAATTGGAGGCTGGCTCTGACGGCTTCCGCCCCATAACCCCCCAACGGATGGGGTCGTGAGGACGGGTTCACCCCGGCGCCGTGCTCAACAAGACGACCCCGATAGGAGGCTCCGGTCAACCCCCCTTGCCGGAGCCTCCGCCTTTGTCCAAACCGAACCAGCCTCCCGCCATGCAGTTGCGCTCGTCGGCGGTACGAGAGCCTCGGCTCACCCGGCGACGACTCGACGCTCGAGGGGGATCTCTTCGATCAGTTCAGGATTCTCGCCCCACTTGGGCCGGCCGAAGAGAATTGCCGCGGCGATCTCTTCAGCAGGCACGAAATAATCTCCGGCCGCGATTCTCTCAGAGAGATCATCGAGCCGGGATTGCCACCAACTGCGGTGCGTTTCCTCGATCATCACATAGAAGCATCGGCACGCCAACCGCCACTATTGAAGGGAAATCTCACGCGCAGTGGTTGTTTCTGACCAAATCGGTCAGAACGGCCAGTGCAATCTCGTCGGATGGGACCTCATAGGATCCGGCGGCCACCAGCGCTTTGAGGTTCCGCACGAATTCGGCGCGGGCTTCCGCAGGCGCCATCGGATCGAGCCGCGGTATCTCTGTGTCGAGCTGATCGACCATCACCCCGAGAATAGCGGCGGGCGTTCCAATCAGACCGAGAAACGCACGTTGATAACGTCGCCTTCGACCATGGTGTACGACTTCCCTTCGACCCGCACGAGCCCGGCCGCCTTGGCAGCATCCCAGCCTCCGGCTTCGATCGCAGCATCGATCGGCACGATCTCCGCCCTGATGAATCCCCGCTCCAGGTCGGAGTGGATCTTCCCGGCCGCCTCAGGGGCGGTCGCTCCCACCCGCACCGTCCACGCATGAGCTTCCTTCGGGCCGAGGGTGAAGAACGACTGCAATCCAAGCGCCGTGTACGACGCCCGCACCATTCGATTCAGGGCCCCCTCACCGAGGCCAAGGCCTTCGAAGAGCTCCGCTCGATCGGCAGGATCCAGCTGAGCAGCCTCCTCTTCCAGGACGGCAGACACGGCGACGACGGTATCGCCGGGCGGGACGACCTCCGCCACCTCGCCGGCCAGAGCGCCGGCGTCGGCGTCCTCCCCGGCGTTGACCACCCAAACGGCCGGCTTCAGCGACAGCGGGGCCAGATCCCGGAAGGCGGTGAGGGCTTCCCGCTCCCACGCGTGCTGCCGGAGGGCTTCACCCGCCTCCAGCACTGCGGTCCCGGCCGCGATCGCCTCGGCCGCTCCGCGTTTCGATGAGTCGGCGGTTGCCTCCTTGGCGAGTTTGGCTCGCCGGCGTTCGAACACATCGAAGTCGGCCAGGGCTAGCTCGAGCAGCAACTCCTGCGCTTGCGCAACGGCGTCGACGCCGGATTCATCATCGGGGACTGCCACATCTTCGAACGCCCGCAACACGATGGCGAGCGCTTCGACATCCCGGAGTCGAGCCAGGAACTGGCCGGCCAATCCCCCACCGTGTCCCGGTTTGACCATGGCCGGCACATCGAGGAGTTCCAGTTGCGCATGCACGATCTTGACCGAGCGCTCGACGGCAGCCGCACGATCGAGCCTGGAATCGGGAACGGAAGCGACCCCCACATTTGGTTCGAGGGTCGAGAACGGATGAGCAGCAGTCGGCGCAGTCAGCCCGGTCAACGCGTTGAACAGAGTGGTCTTACCAACGTTGGGGTACCCGAGTATTCCGATCTTTGCCACAGCGAGCGATTGTAGCCGTGGCTCACATCGCGCAGTTTGGTGCCGTATCGTGGGATTCCGCCGAAAGGATGTTCGATGAAGATGGCTGTGATTGGTGCCGGTTCCTGGGGTACGACGGTGGCGGCGCTGGCGGCTCGCCGCCAACCTGTGACGTTGTGGGCTCGACGGAACGAACTCGCTGTGGCGATCAACGCAGGCGAGAACCCGGACTACCTGACTGGTTTCAGACTTCCCTACGGCTTGCGCGCCTCCACTGATCTCGAACAGACAGTGGCCGGCGTCGAGGCGCTCATCATGGCGGTTCCGTCCCACGGCTACCGGGCGGTCCTCACCGAGTTGGCCGGCTTCGTCGGTGACGATCTTCCGATCCTCAGCCTGACCAAGGGCATCGAGCAGGAATCACTCAAGCGAATGAGCGAGGTTACGGCGGAAGTCCTCCCCTCCCACGACCCGGCGACGATCGGTGTTCTCACCGGTCCAAATCTGGCGAAGGAGATCATGGAGGGTCAACCCGCCGCCACCGTCATTGCTATGTCCGACCTCGGAGTCGCCGGCTCACTTCAGCAGGCGTTCATGGATCCGACGTTTCGCGTCTACACCAATCAGGACGTGATCGGTTGCGAAACGGCCGGGGCACTCAAGAACGTGATGGCCATCGCAGCAGGGATGGCACGCGGCCTGGGCCTCGGGGACAACACGCTGGCTGCGCTGGTTACGCGGGCGATCGCCGAACTCACGAGGCTCGGTGTAGCACTCGGTGGTGAACCGAATACGTTCGCCGGCCTCGCAGGAGTTGGAGATCTCATCGCCACCTGTACGAGTTCTCAGAGCAGGAACCATCGCGTAGGAGTGGAACTGGCCAAAGGGCACTCGCTCGACGAGATCATCGACGACATGCGCATGGTTGCCGAAGGAGTCAAGACGACCAGAGCCGTCCTGGATCTGGCAGAAAGAGTCGGGGTGGAAACGCCGATCGCCGCCCAGGTCGGCCGCGTCCTCTACGACGGCGCGCACCCGCGCGAGGCGGTGTTGGCCCTCATGACCAGGCAACCGAAACGCGAAGCGTGATACTCAGGTCGCCGCGACCCGCAGATCCCGAAACAGCAAGGCCTGGTCGCCCAAACGCCGGCGTAGCTCTCGCTCCAGTCCGGCGATCGGATAGAGATTCTGGGGAGCGCGCGGGTCCTTGTGCCCCTGAGATGCGAAGCGTGGGAGTGAGACGCTGACCAGATTTGCGAGTTCGACCGCCGACGCCGGTGACTGATCGGCAGAGGCTTCGAGGCGGACGACGGACGCAAGCGGATGCCCGGCCGGTCCCGGCAAGCGCACGTACCACATGTATCGCGACCACGACGTGGTCGAGAGGAACACGGGAGTCCGCTGGCCTGCTGCGAGGGACCCGAGAACGGGTCGGACGGCCGGCGGAAGGTAATGAACATGGTGGGTCTTGATGTAGCCGACCGACGACGGAACATGCTTCCCGGCCCTCAGCGGACCGTCTGCCACGACCAGGTCGGCGCCCTCGTGTTTGGCAACGATGGCGCCTTCCAGCTCACCCATCCGCTGCTGCATGGCCAGCCACAGCGCCTCCGGGGACTCCCCCGCCGCCGCTCGCACCGAATAGCAGGAGCGCCTGGTCACGATATCCTCGGCTTGGTTGGCCGACGTGAACAGGCCGCGTTCGACGACCGTCTCGACGAGATCAGCGCTTCCATCGGCCCGCACGGCCCCTGCCGCATACGAGGCACAGATTCCGAGGGCGGTCGTTCCATCCGGCTGGGTGATCCAAACGTTGGCGTCGATCCGTCTGACGCCGTCGACGAAGAGCACAGATGAAGCACCCGCACCGGCCGGGCTGACAGGAGCCCAATCGGCGGCAGCAACCTCGACATCGAGCGCCGGGGGCGACGTCGTGTCTTCCATCTCGGCGCCCGAGGCAACACCGTACTCGGGCGCCCATGGCTCAATCGAGAACTTCATGCGTCCACCCGCTCAACCGTCGCTCCTCCCGGACCCTTCCGGATCTCAAACCGGACCGGCACCTGATCGGCGAGATCCTTCACGTGAGTGATCAATCCAATCATGCGGCCATCGGAACCGAGTTCGTGGATAACGGTAGCGACCACATCGAGGGTTTCCGCGTCGAGTGCGCCGAACCCCTCGTCGAGAAACATCGATTCGAGACGCGCAACACCCTGTGCCGACATGGAGGCCAGTTCCTCGGCAAGTGCGAGCGCCAGGGCGAGGGACACGAGGAAGGTCTCGCCACCGGAGAGCGTCTTGACCGAGCGTCGCTCATCGGCATTTCGATGATCGATGACCCGGAACTCCCGTTTCTCCAGCTCCAGCGAAAACGCTCCGCTGGACAGATCATCGAGGCGCAGATTCGCTCCTTGGACGAGAGCTTCGAGGGCTTCAGCCATCACCCAGCCCTCGAAGCCGTTGGCCGCCAGATGATGGGCCAGGCTCTTGGCGATCAGTGCCGACTCCTGTTCAGCGTCGCGTTCTTTCGCTAAACCGGCCGCCTTAACTCGTGCGCTTGCGATGTGCTCCACTTGCTGGGTGGCGGCGGCCAGCGCATCGACACAGACATCGCGGGCTTTGCGATCGCCCACCGCCAGGTCGAGAGCGGCGAGGTCTTTGGCGAATCGCTGCTCGTGCGCAGCGACCGCGGCTGCAGCCTCCTCGACAGACTGAGCCTTTGCGTCCGCTTGTACGGAAAGCTCGTCCGCCATCCCGACTGCCCACTGGACGAGCGCAGACCAATCGGCGTCGAGCCTCTCCCGTTTCGGAGTCGGTGGTGCCAGCGCCGCTACCTTGTCGCGAGTCGCGTCGAATTGGCGACGGGCCTCCTCAACTCGCCGCGCCAGATCCTGGCCCTCCCGGCGGGCGGACTCGACTGCTTGGACGGCCGCCAGTTCCATTTCGCGCCCCGCTCGAAGTGCCGTATCGAGGTCGGTCCGCGCCTTCTGGAGCTGCAGGGTCTCATCGGCATCGGGCTGGCCGGCCAGCCGGTCGCGCAGCACCGCAATCCTGTCTGCACCTTCGGTGTAGCGGGACTCGATCGCCGCCAGTGCCTCACCCGCCTGTGCAGCAGCCGTCGCAGCAGCCGTCCGGTTCACCCGGAGGCGATCGGCTTCGCGTTCTGCCGCCTCCAGTGCGGCGGGCGTACTCAGCGCGGGAATCGACTCGACCCGCTGGTGGCACACAGGGCACGGTTCTCCGACCGCCAGATGCGCTGCCAGAGCATGTGCAGCGTGCTCGCGTCGCAGACCCTCGATGCGCTCCACAGCATCATCGAACATCACCTCGGCCGCGGTCGCCTCGGCTCGTGCCGCGGTGGCGGCCTTGCAAGCCGTGTCCACCTCGAGCGAGATCGTCTTCTCCGTCTCGAGTTCATGGGCGAGCCGCTGATGCAAATCGCTGAGCCGGGCGACCGCGGCTGCGTCGGCCAGGCCGGCCGACTGCTCATCGAGGCTCCTGCGTTGCTCGGCCGCCTCCGTAGCGGCAGCTTGAGCGGCAGCGAGCCGGCCGGAGACCTGATCGGCGAGTTCGACGAGCTCGGCGAGCCCGGCGGGCGAAGCGACCGATCGAAGAATCTCCACATTGCGGCGGGCGTTGGCGGCAGCCTCCTCATCGAGGCGCGCCGATCTGCGGGTTTGCTCGAGTTCCGGCTCCAGAGCATCGATCTCGTCGCGCAGTGCGGCCAGCCCGACCCGTCGTGTTTCGGCCGCCTCCAGCGCCGCCTCAGTTGCAAAGGCGAGATCGTTGATCTGGGTGGTCAAAACCTCGACCCTGGCGTCCGCCAGGCGTTGCCGCTCGACGGCAACCTCCCTGATTCGCCGGTAGCGGCCAAGGTCCAGCAACTGCCGCAGGAGTTCCTGGCGTTTGGCGGCTGAGTCGTGTAGGAATGCTGCGAATTGACCCTGTGGCAGCACAACGCACTTCGTGAAGTGATCGAACCCGAGCCCTAGCAATGCCTCAACCGCTTCTGTGACCTCATCTGCGCCCATGATCGGCTCGGCACCGCCCTCGAGACGAGCTTCCGCGGTGGTCGCACCGGTCTTGGTGCGCCGGACTACCCGCGCTGCGGAGTAATTCGTGTCTCCGACGGAGAAATCGAATCTGACCCTTGCCTCGTTCTTCCCCAACGAGACGACGGGTTCAACGGCCCGCTTATCGCCGTAGCGGGGCACGATCCCGTAGAGGGCGAAGAGGATCGCGTCGACCAGACTCGACTTCCCGCTCCCGGTAGGCCCAACGAAGGCGAAGAGGTCGGCACCCTCGAAGTCGACAATGGTTTTGTTCCGAAAGGCGGTGAAACCTTCGAGTTCGAGGCGCCTAGGTCTCATAGGTTTCCTCGAGCAACAAGTCGAAGAGGGCGGGGAGCCGTGGATCATCGACACCCCGGTCCTGAAGGTATTCACGGAAGAGTTCGGCGGCAGATCTACCGAGGCGGGCTTCTACCTTCGGTCCGGCCCTGTGCTCGGCCGGCGCGGCCAGCAGAACATCGACGGCCTCCGGAAAGAGCCGGCGGACCTCATCCGCCAGGCCCGCCCTGGCCGGTTCGTTGAGCTCGACTTTCAGGTACGCATCGCCGGTGGTCCCGACCAGCGCTTCGACTTGTTCGAGAGTCCCGTTCAGCCGGATGAGCCGCCGCCCAGTCTCGAGCCGCACCTCACGCACGGCGGCAGGGAGCCCTGGCTCGGCTTCGACAACGAGCACGCCCTTCGTATCATCGACCTCGCCGAAGTCGAGTTGGAGTGGTGACCCCGAGTACCAAACGGGTGCGGGGGCGGGTACCTTCTGAAGGCGATGTAGGTGGCCCAGCGCCACGTACGAAAGCGATCCGGGAAAGGATTGGGCGGCGATTGCGTACGGGAATACGTGAGCGGTTCGCTCTCCTCCCCCCATTTCGCCGCCGTGCACGGTGAGATGGGAGCACAGGATGTTCACCTCATCGGTGGTCATGTCCTCGGTGAGCCTCCCGATGATCGCACCGAGCCGCCCGGCGTACCTACCGTCGTGCTGATCGGGATCAAGTGCCATGAGGTCATCAGCGGTGACGATCGCCCGCTGGCTGAGGAACGGAAGCAGCGCCACCCTGGTGTTGAGATCGGGCAACCGAACGACGCCCCCCTCGTCGGCTCTGGCAGGGAGCGCCAGCACCGTGACCCGCCCGAGTTCTAGAAGCGGAGAGACGGCTTCGAGCCGCCGTGGGTGATCGTGGTTGCCGGACACAACCAGCACCGGGGCCACCCTCGCCAGACCGAGGAGCGCTTCGTAGACGATCCGCTCGGACTCGGCACTGGGAGCCGAGACGTCAAAGAGGTCGCCGGCCACCAGCACGAGATCCACCGCTTCGGCCGCAGCTATCCCGGCGATTTCTGACAAGACCGCCCGATGCTCGTCGGCGCGACTGCGGCCGCGGATCGTCCGTCCGACGTGCCAGTCGGATGTGTGCAATAGCTTCACGGCGGCGATGGTACCGGGAGCAAGTGACGGTATCGCGAATGAAGTGCGCCGGGCGGGTGCCGCGCCCGCCCGGGTTCTCGCCCCCTACAGATCGAAATACAGCTCGTACTCGTACGGATGGGGCCGGACGTGAACCATGGCGACTTCAGCATCCATTTTCACCTTCAGATATGAGTCGATCAGCTCGTCTGGGAACACACCGTCCCCGGTCAGGAATGCCCGATCGGCGTCGAGTTCGGCCAGTGCCGCCTCGAAAGTGATCGGAACGTCACGGAGCTTGGCCTGTTCCTCGGCCGGCAAGTCGTAGATGTTCACGTCGTATGGCCCAAATCCCTGCTTCGTCGGGTCGAGCTTTCGATTCACTCCATCGATACCGGCCATGAGCTGGGCGGCAATGATGAGGTAGGGGTTGGCGGTGGCGTCGGGCATCCGGTATTCGACCCGAGCCTCCCGTTCGTTCACTGCGTAGCCCGGGATTCGCACTGCAGATGACCTATTCCCGAGTCCGAACACGAGCTTGACGGGCGCCGCCATGTTGGGGGCGAATCGCCGGTAAGAGTTGGTGCTGGCATTCCCGATTCCCATCAGCGCCGGCGTGTGCTCGAGCAGTCCACAGAGATAGTTGGTGGCGAGTTCACTCAGTCCGCCGTAGCCGGCGACGTCGTAGAACATCGACCGCTCGCCATCGGTGAGGTACTGATGGAAGTGGGTACCGTTGCCTGCGTGCCCCTCGAACGGCTTCGGCATGAACGTCACGATCTTGGAATACTCGAGCGCCGTGTTCTTGATGAGGTAGCGCATGATCATCATGGAGTCGGCAGTGCGAACTGGCGTATCGAAATACACCTCGATCTCCGCTTGTCCCGGCGTGCCGAGTTCCTGGTGGTGGTACTTGACGGGGATACCGATCGCTTCGATCCGGCGAACCATCTGTTCTCGTATCGGGGCAAACCGATCGAGGGGCAGATCGACCTGCCCCACTTTGGCCATCCCGGTCAGTCGGTAGAGAGGCTGCTCGCTCTCTCCCCAGCCGACGGCATGGGATTCCACGTCGTAGTGAGCAGACCCGGCCGAGGATCCATAGTCGGCTCCGTCGAGGATGTAGAACTCCAGCTCAGGCGAAAAGAGGGCCGTTGCTCCCAGCCCGAGGTCCGCAATAGCCTGCTCGGCCTTCTGGAGCACGAACCGCGGATCACGCTCGTAGCGATTTCCGTCGTTGTCGTACATGTCGCAGATGAAGGCCAGTGTTGGTCGTGTGTGGAACGGATCAACGAACCCTGTGGAGATATCCGGTCGAACCTTCATGTCACCGGACTCAATCGTCCGGTAGCCCGGATATGGAGACAGGGAGATCCCGGTCCCCTCTTCGAAGAGTCGCTTGCCGACATGCGCCGCCGAGTAGGTCATACGACGCCAGCGACCCTGCAGGTCGACGACCTTCACATCGATCTGCTCGATGCCTTCCCGCTCGATGTATTCGAGTACCTCGCCAAAGCTGCCGAACATCGCGCCTCCCTGGAACCTAAAACCCAAAACCTAGAACTTCGAACCTGTTCTTCATTGAGGCGTCACATAGGCAGCCGTGATGCCTCCGTCGACCATGAATTCGGTGCCGGTGACGTAGGAGGACTCATCTGAGGCCAGGTAGAGGGCAGCTTCGGCCATCTCCCTGGCCTCTCCGAATCTCCCCATCGGCACATGCACCAGACGGCGCTGCTTCTTCTCGTCGGTGTCGAGGAACTTCATGAGCAACTCGGTCCGCAACGGACCGGGGCACAGCGCATTCACCCGGATGTTCTCGCGAGCATGGATCACAGCCAGTTCCCGGGTGAAGCTGAGTACCGCTCCCTTTGACGCGGTATAGGCCACCTGCGGCGTGGCAGCGCCCAGTTTGGACACGAACGAGGCTGTGTTGATGATCGAACCGCCGCCGGCGCGGCGAAGGGCGGGTATGCCGTATTTGCAGCCGAGAAAGACACCCTTGGCGTTGATTCCCATCGTGAGATCCCACACCGATTCTTCGGTGGAAACCGCGTCGTCATCACGCGAGTCCATGATTCCGGCGTTGTTGAACAGGATGTTGAGCTTGCCGAACTCCTGCTCGGCTGCCGCCACCATGGCCTGGCAATCGTCGGCGGAGGACACGTCCGCTCTGACATGAATCGCCCGGCCATCCGCAATAGATGCAGCAGTGGCCGCCGCGGATGCCTCGTCGATATCAACTGCCACCACTGCGGCTCCCTCGGCGGCGAACAGCAACGCCGATTCCCGCCCGATACCGCGGCCGGCACCGGTGATCAACGCCACTTTGTCGTCCAGTCTCATCGAGGCTCCTTTCTCAGATTCGTTCGAAGTAGCGCTGCCGTTCCCAATCGGTCACAGCATTCTCGAAGGCCGCCTGCTCGGTCTCGAAGAAGTGGACGTAGTGCTGCCGAACGTCCTCCCCGAATGCGTCTCCGGCAAACTCGCTGTTCTTGAACAGTTCGACGGCATCTCGAAGCGAGCGCGGCACCCGGGGCAGGTCATTCGCCGAGTAGACGTCGCCTTCGAAGATCTCCGGCGGTTCGATCTGGTTGGCGATCCCGTCCAGTCCGGCGGCCAGCGTCGCCGCGTAGGCCAGATACGGATTGACGTCGCCGCCCGGCATGCGGTTCTCGATCCTGAGGCTCTGGCCCTTGCCCACCACCCGGAAACCGGCGGTCCGATTGTCGTAGCTCCAGGCGATGCGCGTCGGCGCCCACGATCCGTCCTGATAGCGCTTGTACGAGTTGACGGTGGGCGCGTAGAACACCATCAGTTCCGCCATTTTGTCCATCCAGCCACCCAGGAACCAGCGGAACTCGTCCGAACTTTCGATCGGCCCTATCCGGTGCTCACCGGGGAACACGCTGCGGTCGCCGTCCCACAGGCTGACGTGGAGGTGACAACTGGAGCCGGCTTCAGACGCGTCGGGCTTCGCCATGAACGTGATGGACATGCCGAGGGCGTCTGCGGTCTCCTTCATGCACTGCTTCATGACCACATGACGATCCGCCATTTCGAGCATCTCCGCATACCGGATGTTCATCTCATGCTGACCGCGTCCGAACTCTCCCTTGGAGGTCTCCACCGGGACTCCCGATCGACTGAGGTGCCTGCGCACCGCCCCGTTGTACGGTTCCTCCCGCGTCCCCTGCAGCAAGTGGTAATCCTCGATGTACCAACCGGCAGGCTGTAGCCCGGCATAGGACTTCCCGGCGGCCTCTCGATACGAGTCGGTGAAGATGAAATACTCGAGTTCTGACGCCGCCTTGGCCGACAATCCCATCTCCCTTGCACGCTGGAGTTGCCTGCGAAGGATCGAGCGAGGTGCAACCGTCACGAGATCGTGCACCCGGTCGTCTTCGAGGTCGCACAGCACGATGGCGGTCTTCGGCAGCCAATCTGCGACCCGGAGGGTGTCCGGGTCCGGCACCATGTGAAAGTCGCCGTAGCCGAGTTCCCAGTTGGCGTAGTCATACCCTCGCACCGGCTGCATCTCCATGTCGACGGTCAGGAGATAGTCACAGCCATGCGTGCCGGTGGAATGGATCTCATCGACGTAGAACTCGGCGTCGTACCGCTTCCCGTGCAGCCGTCCGTAGAGATCGGTGAACCCGACGACGACCGTGTCGATCTCATCGGCCTCGACACGTACCTTGAGTTCCTCGATCGACAGCAATCCTCGGATACCCGCCATGAAACCTCCAACGATGGTCTGCGCCGTCGATGCCAGGCTAGAACGGTGGCGAGGGCGATCGCGGTCTACCATCGACCCATGTCGGCCGTCTCGGTTCTCCTCCATCTCGAAGACACCGGTCCGGGGCATCTCGCCACCGCCCTCGATGCGAACCGTGTCGACTGGGACGTCATCCGGGTCGCCGACGGCGAGCAGCTCCCCGACCCGTCTCGCTCACCCGCCGTCGTCGTCCTCGGGGGCGCCATCGGGGCCTACGAGATCGAAGCGAATCCGTTCCTGGTTGAAGAGATGGAGTTCCTTCGCACGGTGATCGGCGCCGGCATCCCGGTGCTGGGGATCTGTCTTGGTGCGCAAGTCGTTGCCGCGGCCATGGGTGGTCGAGCCTTCAAAGCGGACCTCCCCGAGATTGGCCTGGTGGATTTCACTTTCACAGCCGTCGGTGAACGCGATCCCATCATGATGGCGCTGGGCGGACCGATGGTGGCGGTGCACGAGGACACGTTTTCCCTGCCGGACGGTGCGCAGTTGCTCGCCTCGACCAGTTACCCGCACGCGTTCCGGGTCGGGTCGGCCCTGGCAGTGCAGTTCCATCCGGAAGTCGATTCTGCGATTGTGGCGACCTGGCTGGAGCACGACACCGACGATCTCTTCAGGGAGGCCGGGGTCGACCCGGACGAGTTCCTGCGGCAGGTGCAGCAACACGACGTCGCACTCGAGGAGCGGGCACTCCGGTTCTTCAATGCTTGGCTGGCCGACGCCGGCCTGATCTGACCTCACCAGCCGAGTTGATCGAGCCGTTCCTCGACCATCCGAACGTAGCCACCGCCGAACAGGCGAACGTGCACGAGGAGGTGGTGCAGTTGGAGAGCCGGCCGCCGGTGCTCCCATCCGTCTGCGAGTGGCCAGGCTGCGAGGTACCCGTTCCACATCGCCTGCGGAATTCCACCGAATACCGCCATGAAGGCCAGTTCTACTTCACGATCAGAGAACGACACGGCCGGATCGATCAGGTAGGCACCGTCGACAATGTTCCCGGACCAGATATCCCCGTGGACGAGACTCGGTTCCGGATGGTGGGCTTCGAGCAATTCGATGATTGGCCCTTCACAGGCGACCAGGAGGCGGCGGCGTAACCGATCAGGTACCGAACGATCATTGAGATGAACCAGTACCCGGCTCTCGGCGAAAAACACACCCCAGGAAGCCGTCCACGGATTCGGCTGCGGGAGAGAGCCAATCACGTTGTCTATCTCGTATCCGAATCCGTCGGCGGTTGCACGATGGACGTTGGCGAGCGTCGCCCCGAGCGCTTCCCAACCCGGGGTTCCCGACACCCAGGTCATGACCAGCTCACCGCGGTCGACGCTCAACACTTCGGGGACCGGCGCGCCTGCCGAGGCCAATCGCCGGAGCCCGTCCGCCTCGAGGCGGGCGTCGTAGGCCGTCGTCTTGATCGCAACCGATCGATCGTCGACCATCGCCCGGCGTACCGTCGCCCAGCTCAGCTGTCCGACCCCTGCAGCCGGGTGATGAGCCCGCGGGCGGCGGGAAGAATGAGATCGATCATCTCCCGGTAGTCCTCATCCGTGCCGTAGTAGGGATCCGGGACTTCCTCTCCCACCGATTCGGGATCGAAGTCACGGAAGAGGTGAACCTTGGCGAGGCCGTCGGCGGATGGAGCCATTCTGCGCAGGTCTTCGAGATTGGTGTGGTCCATCGCCACGATCACGTCGAACTCCTCGAAATCCTCGAGGCGGACCTGGCGGGCTCGACCCTCGACGGTCAACCCGGCTGCGGCCCCGGCTGCCTGAGAACGTGGATGAGGTGGATCGCCGATGTGATATCTGCCGGTTCCGGCCGAGTCCACCTCGGCCTCTAACCCGGCATCGGCGGCCGCGGCACGAATGGCCGCTTCGGCGGCCGGAGAGCGGCAGATGTTCCCTAGACAAACGGTGAGGATGCGCGTCACCCGAGAAACCTACCCTCCGTTCTTGCGTCGCTCAAGCGCGCATACCGCCGCCCAGAACCGACGCAACAACGGGACAACCACGGGGGCTAGCTCGATAGTTTCCGCTCGAGCGGCACCCGGAAGCGCGGCTTGATGCGGAGGTCACCGAGCCAGGCGGTCAACCGGTGAGCCTCCATCGCCACCGCTCCGGTGGCCTCTGCTCCAACGTCCTCGAGGAGTTTCACCGCAATCTCACCATCGGCTCGCTGCGCCCACCCGCCGACGACGCGCCCGTCGACCCACACGGTCGGGCCGGCGTTGCCGTTGGTATCAAACAGTTGCGCCTGGTGACCACTGAGGAACCACTCCCGTTCGTTCCATCCCATTACCGACGGATCCAATCCGGGTAAGAGGGCAATCGATGGTTCCGGAGGGTCGACCGGGTCGAGATCATCGGCCAGCACCAGGCCGGTCCCGGTGTCGAGCGCGACTTCCTCGACGTCCAACCGGGCGAGTGCACGCCGCGTCTTGGCCAGCGTCCAACCCGCCCACCACCGCAGATCGGTCATCGTCCCGGGACCGTACGAATCCAACCACCTCCGCAACAACTCCGTTTCCGCCCAGTCGGCCTCGACCTCGTCGAGCCCTCCTTTCAGCCATCCGTTGGTTGGCGCCCAGCGATACTGGCTCGATTTCCAGGTCCCGCGCGGACGCCCCCGCAGGATCCGGCCGGTGGTGGCCAGCATGAACAACACCCGGGTCGAAACCCCGACCGGCCCGCCCCACGATTTGCCTTCCCCGAACATGAGTTTCTCGCCCAGTTCCGGGACAAGGACTGTCAACTCAGTCGCAGTCGCCTCGCCGAGTTCTTGCAGCGCGGCCATCGTTGCGCCCTCTACGTCTGACAACCAGCGATTTCCGTCTCTCGCCACATTCTGATCTTCGATCATGCCGACGAGCCGGCGCCGCTCTGCGGAGGCCAGTTGCCGTGCACACGCTATGTCCATGATCGACGCCAGATCGGTGGGCACTACGAACAGTGTTCGGCGCATTCCCAGCATGCGCACCAGCGACTTCCGTTCGTAGAGCGCCGATTCCAGATCGGCCGCCACAAACCCGTCTACCCGGGCCCAGGCCGATAGATAGACGCTCACGGGATCGCTCGAATGGAAGCCGACCAGGCCGGCGGCCACGGCATCGACCCCGGCGGCCGGCAGGCCGAGGTGGTGGCGGGCGACCAGCCGTGCTCTTCGGTCCGCGGTGGTAATCCGTCTCATCGCCCCTTCCTCCCCACTTTCTCAGCAATGGAATGCATCACCACGATGCACAGCATTGCGGAGAAACTAGGTCAACCCTTCGAACGGGTCGTCTGGTTGGTCACCGGCAGGCGCCGGGCCGGCTTCGCTGGCTCGCGTCGCCCAGGCCGGGAACGGGAACTCGAGAACCAGCGGAACAGGGATTTCGGGTTGCGTGACCAGCATGGTGCCGGGCTTGAGGATCGTGGCCCGCTGTCGCTGTACCGAGGGCAAGAACCCGTATTCATCGCGGGACGCTTCGGCGGAATCCAGCCTTCCGACCACGCGGATCGAGGAGTTGGCGATGATCCGTCGCTCGACCTCTGAGGCCGTCTGCTGTGCTCCGATGAGGATCACACCGAGCGATCGGCCGCGTTCGGCAACATCGAGCAGGATCTCTTTGATGGGGCTCGAGCCCTCCCTCGGGGCATACTTGTTCAGCTCATCGAGCACGATCATCAGCAGTTCGTCCGACTGCCCTGCCTTCTCCTTGTCGTCGAACGCTCGCCGCACGGTCACGCCGACGACGAACCGCTTGGCCCGGTCGTGGAGGTTGTGCAGGTCGACGACCGTCACCTGATGGTCGAGGGCCACCCGGTGACGCTCTGGATTCGGGAGATCAGCTCTTATCAATCCTTCGACGTGGCGAACCGCCCCCTGGAGACGACGCACAAAGGCGTTGACGGTGCCCGTCCCGATGGCCGGGCCGGCCCACTGGTAGCGCTCCTCCTCGTCCTGAACTCGCAGGGTGATGAGGTCGGCCAGCTCACGAAAGGTCCGGACGGTGGTTCCCTCGATGACGACCCCACCATCGTCTAGCTTGGAAGCCCGCCGCAACTGCGCCATGACGTTGTAGACGACCATCGTGTAGTGAGCTCTGTCGTCCTCCGAGTCCGCAAACAGGAATGGCAGCAGGTCGTCGTGGCAGAACTCCGCCAGGCTCCAGTAGAAGGAGGTCACGCCCTCGGTGCGGGCATTGACATCCGGAGCCCCGGTGGTCGACCCGCGCCGGGGTGGGGCGAATATCCCTACCGACCGAAATGGCTCGGCAGGCAAGCCCAGCAGGAGATAGCGATCTGCCTGGGTGTCATCGAGGGCCACATTGGGTCGGTCGAGGAAGAGGAGATCTTCGCCTTTCACGTTGAAGATGAGCGCCTTCGTATTGACAGATCTTGCACCGAGCACACCGGAGCCGAACAGGGAATGGAGCAAGAACGTCGCATACGTCGTCTTGGTAGCAACGCCGGAAATACCGGAGATATTGACGTGCGCTCCCCGGCGGCCGTCGAGGAACTCCAGGTTGGCGTAGAACACCTCGCCGCTGCGCGACAACCCGATCGGGAGGCGCTCCGTCATCTTGTCGAAGAACAGCGCCTCATCCCGCTCCTCACCGCGTGCGCGCCGCACTTCCTGGCCGGGCCGCGGGGGCACGAAAACCTCCGGCTCGAAGCGGGTCGCCGTCACCTGGGCGGACTCCGACACCTCCGCCGGCAGCAGACCATCCTCAATGAGGAACACATCCGAGTCGAACCGCGCACCTTCATGACGGGCCCGGACCTGGCCGACCATGCCGTAGATCTTCACGATCTCTCCATCGGGAAGGGTGCGTTCGAGCGCCACCACATCATCGAGCTGAAGGTACTGCCCTTCCGCCACGCTCACCCAGAACTCCAACGGAGTGGCATCGTCGGTTCCGATCACTCTGCCTGCAAACTCGCGCTCGATCAACGGAATCCTTTCATCGACGCGGAGCGTAGCAAGCGGGCGAGACACGCAATATCCAAGTGCCAGGTTCCGCGTTCTGAGCTCCGACGGCCGAGCGCATTCCGCACCCGGCGGCAACGGCTCACTACCCTCCCCCACCGATGCAGATCACGGCACCGACCAGAGCCCGAACCATGTGGCACACCTACGTCACGGCGACCCGCCGGGAAACCGATGGGGCGTCCGACGTCTACCGGATCAATACGCCTTCGGTCGACGCCGACCGCCGGGCAACGATCGTGCTCATCACGTCCGTGGTTGTGCTGATGATCACCAACTTCGGCACCGATTGGCAGTGGATGGCCGGACTGGCCGGAAGCATCGGCGTTGACGGCCCGACCGCGGCCTTCACGACATCGGGAACTGCCGGGTTCAACCGGCTCGCCTGGTGGGCAGTGATTCAGATCTCGGCGTACGTCGCCCTTCCCCTCGTGGCGATTCGATACGGGCTGCGCGGCCGACCGGCCGACTTCGGCGCTGCCCGTTCGATCAAACACGCTCCCGTCTACCTCGGCCTCCTGGCCTTCAGCATCCCCATCATCGTGGCGGTTTCGTTCACCGGGGCATTTCAGGCGAAGTACCCGTTCTACGATCTGGCACCAGGAGAGCCCTTCTGGCCCTATTTGTGGATCTGGTGGCTCCTTTACGCTCTGCAGTTCATCGCACTCGAGTTTTTCTTTCGCGGATTCATGGTGCACGGACTCAAGCATCGGTTCGGCTACATGGCCGTGATCATCATGGTTGTCCCCTACACGATGATCCACTTTCGCAAGCCGCTCCTGGAAGCCATCGGCGCGATCTTCGGAGGCACGATCCTGGGAACGATGAGCCTGAAGACGCGCTCGGTCTGGTGGGGGGCTGCACTCCACATCACCATCGCCGGAACGATGGATGTGCTGTCGCTGGCCCACAAGGGCCTCCTCTAGTGCCTTGGCTCGAAGCGATTCTGACCGGGGCAGGCGGAGCCGGACTCGCCTGGATCGCCGGCCTTCCGCTCGGCCTGGCGCCGGCAACGGCGGTGATCGGAGGGCTCAACGGCCTCATCTCCGGCAGCCGGGCAATCTACGATTGGCGGACCGCAGGCGGATGGGGCGGGTATGCCCTCGACTCATCCTGGGGGTTGATCGGAACCGCAGGTTCCCTGGTGCTGCACCTAGTCCAGAGGGTGCTGCCTTCCGGGAACTACCGGAAGGATCTCAGCCGGAGGCGCGGCCGCCACGTTTACGAGGGCGGCTATCGACTCAAGCGGAGCTTTGCGACCACCGTCGGCAATGTGATCACCAACGCAGATGGGCTCAACGGACTCGACGGGGCAAGCGGACCGCGCCGGCGCCTCCTCATCGATCGCCATGAGATGTTGCACGTGTGGCAGCACCGCTGGTTCGGCCCGCTGTTTCCCGCGCTGTACGGGGGGTGGGCAGTTGTTGGCGCGGTCGGCGGTCTGCTCGTTGGCCTCTTGACCAAACGCTCAGTTGCAAAGGCGATCTTCACGATCGCTTACTACGACAACCCCTTCGAGTACTGGGCATACCGGCGCGACCGCTACTGGCCTCCCTCCGGAGCCGATCCGAGCCTGGCCTGGCGCGGAACGGTTGAGGATCAACGGACCGGGACGATCTTGTAGACCGATTTGCCTGCCGTCACGTAGAGCTCACCGAAGGCATCCGTACCGAACGAAGTCACCGCGCCGAGGGTCCCAAGGTCGTCCGTCCAGTCTGTCGGTTGCGTGACCGCCGATCCATCCCAGACGAAACTGCGCAGCCATCCGCCGCAGTAGTCCGAGTAGAAATAGTGACCGGTGAGTTCCGGGATCTCACTGCCGCGGTACACGTACCCACCGGTGATGGAGCATGCTCCACCGTCACCGTGGGTCACCTCGAGGACCGGCAGCGTGAGACCATCTACGTCGCATCCGCTCGGAGGGGCAAAGCAGTGCAGCCCTTCCGTGAGCGGCCAGCCGAAGTTGAGGCCCTGCCGTGATGCCGGTGCAACGTCGATCTCCTCATAGGTGTTCTGACCGACGTCTGCGATGTAGATCAGGTCGGTGTCGAAGGAAAAGCGCCACGGGTTGCGGAGCCCGTACGACCACACCTCATCGAACTGGTTGCCGGGGGCGGGTCCGAACGGGTCGACTTCGAAGCGGAGGATCGCCCCGAAAACGGTGTCGCTCCGCTGACCGTTTCCAAACGCGTCGTTGGAGCGGCCGCCGTCGCCAAGTGCCAGATATAGAAACCCGCCGGGCCCGAACGTCAGCATTCCACCGTTGTGGTTGGAGGCCGGCTGGTCGGCTTCAAACAGGATCTCGCCCGAGGCAGGGTCGGCGCGGTCGGGATCCGCAGAGACGTGGTACGAGGCGAGCACGGTGTCACCCCGGGCGTCGGAGTAGTGGACAAAGAACCGCCCGGTGTCTGCGAAGGAAGGATCGAAGGCAAGCCCGAGCAGTCCCTGCTCGCCCTCATCGCGCACAAGATCCGAGATATCGAGGAACGGATCCTCGAGGATGGCGCCCGACCGCCAGACCCATATGTAACCATCTTTGGAAACGATGAACAGCCGCGGATCATCCGTGGGGGCGTCGACAAAGACCGGGAAGCCCAGATTGGCGGCGACTTCCTCATATGCAAGACCCAGCAGCGGATCCGAGGAGACACCGGTGACGGTTGTGGTATCCGGCGCAGGTTGAGTGGTAGTCGTAGAGCCTCCGGTCGCCGTCGCCGGCGTAGGTCCGGCAACGCCGGTAGCCGCTCCCGGTGCGGTGGTGTCAATGACGATGGCCTCTTGCCCCGGACCGGAGCAGGCGGCGACCACCAATGAAAGAACGATCAACCAGCGCATGGGGGAAAACTAGTGCGATCTAGACCACACCGGGAATCAAGTCAAAGACGTCCAGACCGCCGCACGGAGGAGCCCACCGGCGTAATCAGAACCCGAGCCTCCCCTGCGATTGCATCTCCGAGATGTCGCCGGGCGCCAGTAGTTTCTCCTCTAGTTCGCCGGCGGTAGCCGGCACGCTGAAGTAGAAGCCCTGCGCGATCCGACAACCCAGCTTCTTGAGCCACTCGGCCTGGATCTCGAGCTCGACGCCCTCGGCAATGATGGTCAGACCCAGTCGCGCTCCCAGGTCGACGATGGTCTGGACAATTCCGGTGTCGACCCCCTCGCCGACCAGGCCCCTCACAAACGTTTGATCCACCTTCAAGATGTCGACCGGAAGCCGGCGCAGATAGGTCAGCGAGGCGTAGCCGGTTCCGAAGTCGTCGATGCTGACCCGCACCCCCACGGCCCTCAATTCGTTGAGGACTCTGGTGGCGTGGTCTGCATCGTCGATCAGAACCGTCTCGGTGACCTCCAGAACCAGATCACTCGGAGCCAGGCCGGTGCTTTCGAGCGTGGAATGAACGAAGGCAGCCAGACCCGGTTGGAGGAGTTGCCGGGCGGAGAGGTTCACCGACATCATGAACGGGCCGGCGGGACCCATACGACTGCGCCACGCCGCTCCCTGCCTGCAGGCTTCTTCGAGAACCCACGACCCGATCGGCACGATCAACCCGGTCTCCTCGGCAACAGGAATGAACTCACTCGGACCGACCAATCCACGGCTGGCGTGTTGCCACGACACGAGGGCCTCTACTCCGACCACCCGACCCGTGGTCAGCTCGATCTCGGGTTGATACAGGAGCGTGAACTCACCATTCTCGATCGCCCGATGAAGCCCTGTTTCGGTCTCGATTCGCCGGGCAACCCGAACGCGCATCACCTCATCGAAGAGCTCATAGCGCGCCTTGCCACGGTCCTTCGCCTGGTACATCGCCGCGTCTGCGTCGCGGAGCAGATCTTCTGGTCGGTCGTCGGGATCATCGGCCAGCACGATGCCGATGGAGGCGGTCACGAAGAACTCCTGTCCGTCGAGCAAGAACGGCGATTGCAGGGTTGCCCGCAACCGGTCGGCAATCCGGATGGCCTCGGACGCATCACCGATCTCCTCCGAGAGGATGGTGAACTCATCGCCGCCAAACCGCGCAACCGTGTCCCCCGGCCGGAGGGCTTCGCGGATACGTTCGGCTACTGCGCGGAGCAAATCATCCCCTGTGTCGTGGCCGAGGCTGTCGTTGATGAATTTGAATCCATCGATGTCGAGGAACATCACGGCCAGCATGGATGGCTTGCGCCTCATCCGTGCCAGTCCGAGCCCGAGCCGGTCGATGAAGAGAATGCGGTTCGGTAATCCGGTGAGTACGTCGTGGGTGGACTGGAAGGCGAGTTCGAGTTCCGCTCGCTGTCGTTCGACCGAATACCGAATCGCACGAACGAGGAGAGCTCCGTCGACCTGGCCTTTGATCAGGTAGTCCTGCGCACCCTCGTGCAACGCCGTGAGTGCGAGTTCCTCGTCATCGTGGCCGGTCAGCACGACGACCGGAACAGAAGGGGCCAGAGCCCGCACTTGCTCGAGGCCCTCGAGCCGATCGGCATCGGGGAGGGTGAGATCCAGCAGAATGCAGTCGAAGAGGTGGTTGCGCAACGCACTCCTGGCATCGGCCAGGGTCGACACGTGGGTCATGACCCACGATGAAGGCTCGGCTCCGTCGAGCATCAGCTGCACGAGGTGCGCATCGGCGCGACTGTCCTCAACGAGCAGCAGACGGAAATCCGCTCCCACACGGTTCATCGCGGTGTCCAAACCCGGAAACGCAGCCGGAGCCCCGGGATACCGGAAACGCGCGCACAGCGCGCAACCACACTCGACCTCTGCCCCGAAAACCTCATAGCCGCGTCCCTGATTGGCTAGTTAACACGGTAGTGGTAGTCATAGTCATATGTCACGCTCTGTGGGGTACCGGTCCGGCCGCGGCTCCGGCCAAACCGGTAGGCTATACGTACGTCATCCATCAGGAGCGTCGGCCAATGTGTGCGAAATGGGACGATTCGATCGAAGGTCGAAAGCTGCACCCTGAAAGCCTCATGTTGGGGTACGGGTACAAGCCGGAGTGGTCGGAAGGTTCGCTCAAGAGCCCGATCTTTCAGACCTCCACGTTCGTATTCAAGACGGCCGAGGAAGGCAAGGCTTTCTTCGAAGTCGCCTACGGTCTGCGCAAAGCAAACGAGGGCGAGGGTATAGGGCTCATATACAGCCGCCTCAACAATCCCGACCTGGAAATCCTCGAAGACCGCCTGTCGGTGTGGGACGGGGCCGAGGCAGCCGCCGCCTTCAAGTCGGGGATGGCGGCGATCAGCACAACGATGTGGGCATATTTGCGGCCCGGCGACGTGCTCCTCTACAGCCGTCCGATTTATGGTGGCACCGACCACCTGGCCAACTTCGTGCTCCCGGAGTTCGGTATCACGCCGATCGAATTCGAATGCCGGGATACCATCGACTCCATCGAAGCTCGCCTCACACGCGACGCCCCCGGTCGGCGGATCGGGCTCATTCTGATCGAGACACCGGCCAACCCCACCAACGACCTGATCGACATCGCGATGGGGGTCGAACTCGCCCGCAGGCACTCGACAGACGATCACAAGGTCCCGGTCGCCGTCGACAACACCTTTCTGGGACCGGTGTTCCAGCGGCCGCTGGACCACGGAGCAGACATCGTCATCTACTCGGCCACCAAGTTCATCGGGGGGCATTCCGATTTGATCGCCGGAGCCGCCCTCGGCTCGGAAGAGATGATGGCTCCGGTGAGGGCGATGCGCACATTTCTCGGAACCATGGTCGGCCCCTGGACGGGCTGGCTCCTCCTCCGCAGCCTCGAGACGTTGAACCTACGGATGACCCGCCAGGCTGCCAATGCCGCCCGGGTCGCCGAGTTCCTTCGCGACCACGACAAAGTTTCGAATCTCCACTACCTCGGCCATCTCGACGCGGGCCACCCACAGTTCGAGCTGTTCAAGCGCCAGTGTCTCGGCTCCGGGTCGATGATCGCCTTCGAGATCCCCGGCGGAGAACCGGCGGCCTTCCGCTTCCTCAACGCGCTCAAGATGGTGCATCTAGCAGTTTCGCTCGGCGGGACCGAATCACTGGCAGAGCACCCGGCCAGCATGACCCACGCCGACGTGGAACGCGAGGAGAAGGACCGCCTGGGTGTCACAGAAGGGCTGGTCCGGATCTCGATCGGCGTCGAGCACCCGGATGATCTGATTCTGGATATCGGCCAAGCGCTGGATGCGGTGTGAGACCCGGCCCTAGTCGGGCGGCTCAGGGGTGGCGGCGACGCGCTGCCCTGCGAGTCACGACCACGATTACCTGCAAACCGGGGGAACGATGAGCACCCAGCCGGTCGACGAAGCGACATACAAGAGACGTATCCGAGCCTGGACGATGTACGACTGGGCCAACTCGGCGTTTGCCACGACGATCCTCGCCGCAGTGCTCCCGGCCTACTACAGCGAAGTGGCAGGTGCGACGCTGCCAAGCGCAGCCGTGGCCACGGCCTACTGGACCACGACTCTGAGTATCTCGCTGATCATCGTTGCCCTGATTTCTCCCGTCCTCGGCACCATCGCCGATGTCATACGCGGAAAGAAAAAGCTCCTTTCGATCTTCGTTGGTGTTGGCGTTCTCGGCACCGGCCTCCTGGTTCTCGTCAGCACCGGTGACTGGTTGCTCGCTTCCGTTTTCTTCATAGTCGGGCGGGTCGGGTTCGCGGCCGCCAATGTGTTCTACGACTCCCTCCTTCCACACGTCGCTCGCCCCGAAGATCAGGATTCAGTGTCGGCACGGGGCTACGCAATCGGGTACCTAGGTGGCGGCCTCCTGCTGGCGGTCAACGTTGCGATGATCTTCATCATCGGGTCGGAGACGGGCGCCCGCCTGTCGTTCCTGTCGGTGGCGATCTGGTGGGCCGTTTTCTCGATTCCAATCCTCCGTCGAGTCCCCGAGCCGCCGGCTGCCGGGGGCGACCTGCGACCCGGCGAAACCGTCATCCGGGTCAGCTTTGCTCGCCTCGGCGAAACGCTGCAGAACCTCCGCCGGTACAAGGAACTCTTCAAGTACCTAATCGCTTTCCTCATCTACAACGACGGAATAGGCACGATCATCGGTGTGGCGGTCATCTACGGGGCGGAACTCGGCTTCGGCACCACCGAGTTGATCCTGGCGATCCTGCTCGTTCAATTCGTCGGCATCCCCTTCAGCCTCGTCTTCGGCCGAATACCGAGGTCCGCCGACCCGAACCGGGCGATCTACCTTGCCTTCATCGTTTTCAACATCGTTGCCCTGCCGCTGGTGGGCATCATCGGTGCACGGGCGATGCCGGCCGACACCGTCGGAGCGGCCCCCGCTCCGTTTGTGGCGAGCGGTGGAATGGTCGGCGAAGGGATCTACGCCATCACGGACCCGGCCGTGGAGCTATCAGGAGCGTGGAGCACCATCACCGCCGCCACCGTCGCCGAGCAAACAGGTGGGATCAGCGACGCGGCGGCTGCGGTTGCTCCGGTGGTTCTCGCCGTAGCCCTCACGGGTCTCGTGGTGGCCTGGGTCGTGGCACGCCGGCATAAGCGGGCCGGCTCCAAATCAACACCCTGGATGGCCATCAGCATTGGAACCGCCGGACTCGTCGGGTTGCTAGTCGCAGCACTCGGTCAGTTGATTGTCCTGACCACTGCCGACCCCATCGCCCATTCGACCGCCTCAGGTCCGGCTGCGGTGCAACTCGAATACAACGGCCGGCAGGTCGAGATCACCCACAGTGCAGGACCCGACCACGGGACCTGGACGGTCGAGGTCGATGGAAGCCCTCTGATCGAAGACGGCGAACCGGTCGAGATCGATGCAGGCAACGACACGCTCCGGTACGGAGTGCGCACGACCATCGACGCCGGAGCCCCCGGGGCCCACACCCTGACCGTCCGAAACGGCGGAGGCGTAATTGCGATCGGGGAAATCGAAGTCCTCCCGCCAATCCGCGCCAGCAACCTCGGAACGATCCTGGCGAGCCTGCTGATCGTCGAGATCATCGGGTTGGCGCTGTCTGCCCTGTTCGGCAAACAGTTGTTCGGCGCCGCTGCGGACGCAATGACCACCAAGCGGGCCATCATCCTGGCGCTCATCGCCTACGCCTTCATTGCCGTGTGGGGGTTCTTCCTCGACGCGGTAATCGAATTCTGGTATCTCGCCTGGTTGGTAGCCGTCGTTCAAGGTGGGAGCCAGGCCCTCAGCCGCAGCCTCTACTCATCGATGTCGCCGACGTCGGTCAGCGGCGAGTTCTTCGGGTTCTTCTCAGTCATGTCGAAGTTCTCATCGATCGTCGGTCCCGTGATTTTCGCCGGAGCTGTTGCCGTCTTCGGCAACAGCCGCCCCGCCGTCCTCAGTCTGGTTGCCTTCTTTGCCGTTGGTATCGTTCTGCTGCAACGAGTTGATGTTGAAGAGGGCCGCAGGGTGGCGATCGAAGCGGATCGGCGTTTGCTGGGCAATAACCGGGAGGGCGAAACATGAGCAAGGACTCAGACAACTGGGATGACTTCACCCTGAGCAAAGAAGAGCCGGTCCCCGAGGAGGTTCACACAGGCAAAGAGCCTCCGGGTCTCCGCCAGGACGGAACGGGCATACGCTGGAGTCTGATTGCCGGTCTGATCCTCATTGCCGCCATCACAATCCTGGCGGCCCAAAACACGCAGAACGTGCGGCTCAACTACCTCGGCTGGACCGGCCGGGCTCCGCTTGTCGCCATCATTCTGGCGACGGTGTTCGTTGCCGTACTCATCGATGAGGCGGTCGGGTTCTTCTGGCGGCGCCGGCACCGGCGCTTGGTCGCCGAACGAGAGGAGCTCAGGCGACTCCGATCCGAGCGCTCCTCTAACTGAAAGGATCGTTATGCCCCAGCGCCTCGTAGTGATCGGCGGCGACGCAGCCGGCATGTCCGCCGCCAGCCAGGCCCGCCGCCGTCAACGACCGGATGATCTCGAGATCATCGTGCTCGAAATGGGCAACTACGTCAGCTATTCGGCCTGTGGTGAGCCGTACTTCGTCTCAGGCGAGGTCGAGGACTTCGACGACCTTCAGGTACGGACCCCTGAGCAATTCTGGAAGGTGTCGATCGATGCCAGGATCCGCCACGAGGCGACCGGGATCGACACCGACAAGGGACTGGTGACGTTTCGGAATCACGTGGACGGCTCTGAGGAGACGATCGGCTACGACCAATTGCTGTACGCGACCGGCGCGCAATCTCTGCGCCCGCCCATCGACGGCATGGATCTCGAGGGCGTGCACGAACTGCGGACACTCGACGACGCACGCGCACTTCGTGCGGTGGCAACCGGCGGTGCCCGCACGGCAGTGGTCGTGGGCGGGGGCTACATCGGCCTCGAGGTCGCAGAGGCTATGCACACCCTCGGGCTGGACACAACCATCGTCACCATGATGCCGACCGTGCTCGAGCGGACCTTCGATCCCGACATGGCCGCCAAAGTCGGTGATCGCATCCAGGAGATGGGCATCGACCTCATCACCGAGCACAAGGTGGAATGTCTAGAAGGTCGCGCCGGCAAGGTGGTCGGGGTCGGATGCGCGGACCAGAGCATCAATGCGGACATCGTCGTGCTGGCCCTCGGCAGCCGGCCCGCCACGCGCCTGGCCGCCGAAGCCGGCATCCCGCTCGGCGCGTCGGGCGCCGTCACCGTCGACGAGCGACAGCGCACCTCCATCGATGGAGTCTGGTCGGCCGGCGACTGCGCAGACGCCATGCATCGCATCACGGGCCAACCCATCAATCTCCATCTCGGCACGGTCGCCAATAAAGCCGGCCGGGTGGCCGGCATCAACCTCGGCGGGGGCGATGCCACTTTCCCGGGTGTGCTGGGGACCGCCATCACCAAGGTCCACGACTTCGAGATCGCTCGCACCGGTTTGACGGAGTTCGAAGCAGAAGCGGCCGGAATCAAGTACGCAGCTGCCGAGGTCGGGAGCAGCACGGCAGCCCATTACTGGCCGGGGTCATCTCCGATGCGGATCAAGATGGTGGCAGAGCGCGGTACCACCAGACTGCTTGGTGCGCAGATCATCGGTGGACCCGGTGCAGGCAAGCGGATCGACACCGTGGCTGCTGCCCTATGGGGTGGCATGACGGCCGGTGATCTGGCCATGGCGGACCTGTCGTACTCGCCGCCGTTCTCGGGGGTGTGGGATCCGGTCAACATCGCGGCGCGGAAGGTGGCGGCCGCCGCCGGCATCTAGTGATCGGCTCACACAGCCATCCTGCAGGGGCTCAGAACCTAGAACCTATTCAGCTCCAGAATCGTTTCAACGCCTCGACGACCGCCGAAGGTCGTTCCAGCGGGGGAACGTGCCCCGCCCCCGGGATCTCCGCAAATGTGGCCCCGGGAATAGCTGTTGCCATCTGGCGAGCTCCGTCTGGAGGGGTCAGCGTGTCCTCACTTCCGACCACGACCAGCGCAGGAACTGCAATGGAGGCCAGCAGCTCCGTGCGATCCGGGCGGCTCGCCATGGCCCGGAGGGCGGCGATCACTCCATCTGGTGCGGAATCCAGGGCCATCGACCTGATCCGCCTCTTCACCCACGGCGCGGCTCCGGGCGAAGGCAAAGCACCCGCCAACGTGTCGGCGAGCCGGCCGACACCGGTCGCATCGACCTGTTCGATGAGGGCCATCCTCCCCGCCCTGCCCTCGTCTGAATCTGCCTCAGTCCGGGTGTCCATCAACACGAGCGAACGGACCAACTCCGGATGCCGCTCGTAGAGCGCCAGAAGAACGTAACCTCCCATGGAATACCCGACGACGTCGGCTTCTCCTCCGAGCGACGCGATGAGCCCGGCAACTCGCTCAGAGATCTGGTCGATCGATTCCGCCCCCTCGGCGGTCGAAGCACCGCACCCCGGCAGATCGATTGCTACGCATCGGCGCAGGCCGCCCAGGTGGGCGGTCACCTGATCCCACAGACGATGGTCCATAGGAAACCCATGAATGAACAGAGCAAGTGGCCCGCTCCCAACGGAGCGGAAGGCAAGGGCATCAGTTGTCATGCCATCGAGCGTAACCGCCCTCCACTGCGGATGCGTTACACGGATCAGAAATCAACGAGAGCCGCAGCCTCCGCTCGCTCCTAACATGCCCGGGTGCGCCGCCTCCTCCTCCTCCCCCTGGTCTTCCTCGTCGCCGCCTGTGCCGACCTCGCCGGCAACGATCCAGGTCCGCCTGCGGCCGGGCAAGCCGGGGTGGTCGTCCACGTCGGCGACGGTGACAGCCTGGTTGTAGAGGTCGACGGTATCGAGGAGAAGGTCCGCCTCATCGGCATCAATGCTCCAGAGCTCGACGAGTGTTTCGGCGTGGAATCGAAGGCCAGGCTCGAATCCCTGGTGTTCGATCGGCCGGTGGTGCTGGTCGCCGACGTCGAGACCGAGGATCAATACGGACGCATGCTCCGCTACGTGTACCTCGATGGCTCACTGATCAACGAGGATCTGGTTGCCGGGGGGTTCGCCATGGCTCGGTCGTATGAGCCGAATACCTCCCGACAGGGGGATTTCGATGCCGCGGAGGACCTCGCTCGGGAGACCGGACGGGGCATGTGGGCAAACAGCACGTGCGCAGTTCACAGTGATCTCCAGATCGACTTCGTACAAGCCGACGCGCCGGGTCCGGATGATGAGAACTTGAACGGCGAATGGGTAGAGATCACGAACGGCGGGCTCGAAACGCAGTTGCTGACGGGTTGGTCGCTGAGGGATGCTGAGTCGGTTCACCGCTTCACCTTCCCGGTCGGGACGTCACTCGAGCCGGGAGATTCCCTGCGAATCTCGACCGGGTGCGGTACGGACGAAAGGCGTCTGCTGCACTGGTGCTCTGGCGGCCCGGTGTGGAACAACGGTGGAGACGTCGCCTTCTTGCTCGATCCGGACGGCAGAATCGCCGACCGGTACAAATACTGAAGGCCGCCCGACCCTGGCACGACTTCGATGATCCTGGGCAGCGCAGCGAACCCCAGCGTGTGGTTCAATAGGGTTGTCAAAACGCAACAAGGGAAGGAAAAAGAATGAGCTTCATGGACACCCTCAAGGGTTTGTTCGGCAAGGCCAAAGAGACGGCCGGCGATCTCAGCGAGAAAGCTGCTCCGATGGTCGACAAGGCCAAAGAATCGGCCGGAGACGCATTTGATAAGGCGAAGGACTTCGCGGAGGAAGTGAAGGACAAGGTCGAGGACAAGATCGACGACATGCGCGGCGAGGGCGACGACACCGTTGCGAAGGCAACCGAGGCCGCTGAAGGCGCAACCGCATCGGCCGAAACCAAGGTCGATGAGGTGAAGGATCAACTCGACGGCTAACAGCCGGCCGGCTGAACAGATTCGACAACAGGGCGCACCTCGAGTGCGCCCTGTTTCGCGTTACGGTTGGACCGGCACCTGGCAGGATGGCATAGGTGCTCCGCTTCCGGCCGGAATGGTACGCGGGTATGGCTCGCTGAATCCCGACCCCGGATCATCTGTCGAAACGAACCGGATGACGGCGCGATACACGGCCTCGGCATAGGCCTGACGGAAGGTCGCCGTTCTCAGGAGATCCTCTTCTTGAGTACTGCTGATGAACGCACCCTCTGCGATGACGACCGGCACGCCCGACAACCTGACAACGCCGTAGTAGTCGTCGCCTGCACTGTTCAACCGGTATTTGGCTCCGGCATCGGTGTCCCCCACCCAGTCCACATCAAACCTCGAGAACCCGTGCCTGAACTCTTCTACGACGAGCCCGGCCAGCCGCCGCGATTCCGGGTCCTGGATGGAGTAGAACGCCTCGCTGCCGGGGCCGTCGTAGGGACCATCTGGATCGGCGTTGTTGTGGATTGAGATCAAAGCGTCCGCTCCGGCCGCACTCGCTAGTCGAGCCCTGAACGTAAGCCCGACCTCGTAGTCGGCACCTGGGGGGCCTTCCGTGCGGGTCAGCCAGACGGCCGCCGCCGGCCCGTACTCATCACCGGGGAGGACCGCCCCGGTAACCCAGTCGACATCGTGGCTGCTCTGCAGAAGATCACGGGCGCGCCGGGCAATATCGAGATTGACCTCGGGTTCGGCCAGGCCGGTGGGGCCCGTTGCTCCTCTGTTCGGACCACCGTGGCCGGGGTCGAGGACGATGACGGCACCTTCGATCGAGCCGGCGGTGCCTGCCTCTCGAGGCACAAAGCGGATCTCGCCCCCCTCGACCCATGCCTCGGTGTCGCATGGCGTCAGCAGTCGAAACCAGTCGCCCTCCCGCCCTTCTACGGCCATGACCAGTCCCTCCCTGGCCCGCACCAGGAACTCACCCGCCGGGGCGCCGGTCAAGGTTGCGCCGCCCGCCGCCACCACCGCCACTCCGGTCGAACCTGTCGCCGGAACCTGGTCCGGGGCAGGAGGAAGGGGATCGGGTGCCGGTTGATCAGGAACGGGCGGGGACGGAGCGAAGGTCGTCGAAGTCGAAGATGCCGACCGCGCAATCGTTGTCGACGTGACGACCTCAATCGTCGTTGACATCGGAACCGTCGATTGAACGGCTGAGCCGCTACAAGCGGCCAGCACCAGCGCGGCGGCAACGGCGAGGGTCGCGGCCGGTCTCACCAGCGTTCGGTGACCGATTTCATCTCCGTGAAGAGGCGCAGGTATCCGGGACCCCCCGCCTTGGCATTCGACCCGGACATGTTGAACCCGCCGAACGGCTGCACCCCTACGAGGGCGCCCGTGATCTTTCGATTGATGTAGAGATTGCCCACGTGGAAGGTCCGGCGGGCATACTCCACCCGGTCGCGCCGTTTCGTGAACACTCCGCCCGTCAATCCGTACTCGGTCCCGTTGGCGATCTCAACGGCATGCTCGAAATCGCGAGCGCGTATGACTGAGAGCACCGGGCCGAAGATCTCGAACTGTGCAAGGCGACCGTTCGGCTCGACCTCGGCGAAGATCGTGGGTTCGATGTAGTAGCCGCCATCCAGGTCGATGGCCGACCCCCCGAGCACGAGTTTCGCTTCCTGCTTGCCTTTTTCGATCTCATCGAGAATGGTCCGATGTTGGGCGGCGCTGATCACCGCAGTGACCTGCCGGTTGTCGACCGCCGGACCGACCACCAGCTCGGAGGCGTACCCGACCACCTTGTCGAGAAGCTCGTCGTACACGTCGTCGACCACGATGAGCCGCGAACATGCGGAGCACTTCTGTCCCTGGAACCCGAACGCGCCGGCCACCGCCGCTCTGGCCGCCGCCTCGAGATCGGCCGTCTCGTCAACGACCTGTGCGTCTTTGCCTCCCATCTCCATATAGGCACGCTTCAGCCAACGCTGCCCGGGATTGACCTTGGCGGAACGTTCGGCGATCCGCAGCCCGATTTCCTTCGAGCCGGTGAAGTTGATGAAGCGGGTACGGGGATGGTCGACCAGCGTGTCACCCACCCGACTGCCCGGTCCTGGCAGGAAGTTGATGACTCCGGGTGGGAAGCCTGCTTCTTCGACGGCAGCCATGAATTGCGCGGCGATGACCGGCGTCGTGGAGGCGGGTTTGACGACAACCGTGTTGCCGGCCGCCACGGGCCCGATGGTCATGCCGGCCAGGATCGCCAGCGGAAAGTTCCAGGGCGGAATCACCACGCCGACACCGAGGGGAACCAGATGTGATTCGTTGTCTTCGTTCGGAAACGACAGCACCGGCAGGGGTTCGGCTATGGCGACGGCCTGCCGCGCGTAGTAGTCACAGAAGTCGATCGCCTCTGCGACGTCTGCCTCGGCTTCGAGGTAGTTCTTCGAGGCTTCGAAGGTCTGCCAGGCAGACAGCTCGTACTTGCGCCGCCGGAGAATCGCAGCCAGCTTCACGACCGTTCTGGCCCGAGCCTCTGCGGACATCGCCGACCAAGCCGGGAATGCCTCCCACGCAGCCGCGATCGCCTGTTCGGCGATTTCGGAGGTAGCCGACGCAACAGTCCCGACGAGTTCGGATGGCCTCGCCGGATTGACGCTCTCGATACGATCTTCGGTGTCGACGCCGATGCCGCCGACGATCAACGGATAGTGGCGTCCCAGCCGGGCGCGCACTCCCTCAATGGCTTGGCGATAGGCGGCGGCATTCTCCTCGACGGTGAAATCGCTGTAAGGCTCATTGGCGAACGGTTCAAACACTGTGGTACCTCCCGGAGTCTCTTGACGCAAGCCTATTCCATGGTGACCCGCAAGTCTCCAGCATCAAGACTAGGTTCACGAAGGGAGGCGCCATGCATATCGAAGTCTCAGCATGCGGACGAGAGGTTTCTCTCCTTGCAGCGCGATGCGAAGCCACCAGTCCGGCAGTCGCCTGATGTCCCGGCCGTTCGAACTGCTCCGCGATGCCGCCCAGGACGAGTGGGCGGACCCGGTCGATACCTCCCTTCGCGCAGCCGAAGGGTTGCTAGAACTCGTCGATCAGGACTGGGCCGGCGCCGGCCTGGAAGCGGCGCGAATGCTGCGGGATCGGCGCCACGACCAGCCGCTCATCCTGGCGATCACCGAGCGGGCCCTGGATCCTGATCCTGAGCGGGTCCGACGCGGACTGGTGGCGGCCATCGTCCAACTCGGAGACAACTCGTGGAGTTCGGATCTTGGGTTGCGCAATGCCCACCACGAATCGCTCGGAGTGATGTCACTCGGACGGTCGACGCTCTCCATGCTCGAGGCCGCCGCGCAACTCGGTGGTTCGCGGGCGCAGCTCTTCACAGATCGGCGGGCCATCTCCAAAGGTCTCGGCTACCTGAACTACCCGATCTCCGTAGCCCCACCCGAAGAGGCCGCCGCGCTCCTGGCGCCCGGCGTGGCAAGCACAGCCTCCCGTTTCTGGACGACATCACGCATCGCCGACGCGGCACTGAAGGCCAAAGCCGGCGGCCGCCAGATCGTCGTCATCGTGCATCCGCTGGCGGAGTTGTCGCCCCTGAATCGCGCCGTATACCGACCCCACCGGCTCCTCATCGACGTGAGCCTCTAGTTCCCACCTCTTCTGGCGTTAGAAAGCGCGCGTTTCTGGCGGGTTCTTGACGCCAGAAGGTGTAGAGGTCTTCATCCCAGAGCCAGGGCCACGATTCCCCACGCCAGAACCACCGTGAAGATCGAACCCACCGCGATCCCGAAGACCGCCCGGCCGCGTCCGCCGAGACTCCTACCAGTTCGCTGGCGAGCTCGCCGTATGTCTCTCAGGCCGGCGATGCCGGCCGCCACCGCCAGCGGCGCCGGGATGATGAGCACACTCAGCAAACCTAGATAACCGGCGGCCGTCGCCCAGTCGGACCGGTCGGTTTGGTCGGACATCCGGTCAGGTGCTCACGGCGGCGACGACGAATTCGATTGACGCAATGAGCGACTCGATATCATCGAGAGGGATCGCAGGCCACATCCCGATTCTGAGCTGATTCCGGCCCAACTTCCGATACGGCTCGACATCGAGAACGCCGTTCGCCCGAAGCACAGAAGCAACTTCCAGGGCATCGACGCCGGTGAAGTCGATCGTGGCAGTCACCGGCGACCGGGCCGGAACTGAGGAAACGAACGGCGTGGCGTAGGGAACCGACTCGGCCCATCCGTACACCGCAGCCGCGTTCTCTTCCGCCCGCCCGACCGCCCAGGCGAGGCCGCCGCGCTCATCCATCCACGCCAACTGATCCGCCATGAGGAAGAGCGTCGTCAGGGCCGGTGTATTCAGTGTTTGATCCTTGCGGGAGTTGTCGACTGCTTGCTTGAGATCCAGGAACGGCGGCACATAGCGCCCGCTTCCGGAGATTGTCTCGACGCGCTCGAGCGCGGCGGGCGACATCAGCGAGATCCACAGCCCCCCCTCGGAGCCGAAGGCCTTCTGCAGTGAGAAGTAGTACGCATCGAATTGGGCTGGGTCAACCGGAACCGCCCCCGCCGCTGAAGTCGCATCTACCAGCACAATGCCATCCGCGGCCGGCCGAACGATCGGCATCACGACTCCGGTGGTTGTTTCATTGTGGGTGAAGGCGTAGGCATCAACAGAGCCGTCGGTCATCACCTCAGGATGCGTACCGGGCTCCGACTCAACGATCCGGGGAGTCTCGAGGTGAGGAGCCATGGCGACCGAGGCTGCAAACTTGGCGGAGAACTCTCCGAACACGAGATGTTCGCTCCGCTTCTCGATCAACCCGAACGCCGCCGCATCCCAGAAGGCAGTTGCTCCGCCGAGGCCGAGCACCACTTCGTATCCATCGGGTAGGCCGTACAGGGAGTTGAGCCCGGCGCGGACACGACCGACGACATCTCTGACGGCGGGGCGGCGGTGACTGGTGCCGAGGTAGGCCGGACCCGCGGCCACCAGCGCATCGAGTGCCTCTCGCCGCACCTTGGTCGGACCGGACCCGAACCGACCATCTCCCGGCAAGAGGTGCTGGGGTATCACGATTTGTGTCGACATCTCCACCACTATTGTTCCAACTCGACCGACATCACAGTCGATCGCCGCAACGAAAGCGAATCGTCATGTCACGCATTTCACACCGCATCGGTTCCATCGCCGAATCGGCCACGATGGCCGTAACGGCCAAAGCAAAGACGCTGCGATCACAAGGCGTAGACGTGATTGGATTCGGAGCCGGTGAGCCGGATTTCCCAACTCCCGACCATATTGTGGAGGCTGCCATCGCAGCCTGCCGGGACCCGAAGATGCACAAGTACGGACCAGTGGCGGGTATGCCGGAACTTCGAGAAGCCGTCGCGCAGATGACGATGCGTGACTCTAGCTACGAGGTCACCGCATCGCAGGTTCTAATCACCAACGGCGGAAAGCATGCCGTGTTTGCGGCGCTGGCCAGCATCATCGACCCGGGCGATGAGGTGCTGTTACCTGCCCCGTACTGGGTCACGTACCCCGAGGCAGTCGGGTTGGCAGGGGGCTTGCCGGTCGTCCTCCCCACCGATGATTCCACAGGATTCCAGGTAACGGTCGACCAACTCGAACAGGCAAGAACGGACCGCACGAAAGCACTCATCTTCGTTTCCCCCTCCAATCCGACCGGCGCCGTATATCCCCCCGCGGACGTCGCGGCCATCGGTCGCTGGGCGGCCGAACACGATGTATGGGTAATCACCGATGAAATCTACGACCATCTGATCTACGGCGACACGGCCTTCTCGTCGATTCCCGCGCTCGTCCCCGAAATCCGCGATCGCTGCATCGTCGTCAACGGCGTCGCCAAGACGTACGCAATGACGGGCTGGCGGGTTGGATGGATGATTGGCCCAAACGACGTGATCAAGGCAGCCGCCAACCTACAGTCGCACTCCACCTCGAACGTGGCCAATGTCTCGCAGGCTGCAGCTCTCGCTGCATTGACGGGGCCGATGGAACCCGCCGAGGAGATGCGCAAGGCATTCGATCGCAGGCGACGGACGATGTACAGGATGCTGAAAGCGATCAACGGCGTCAGCGTCATCGAACCGAAAGGGGCGTTCTACGCCTTCCCCTCATTCGAGGCCCTGCTCGGAACCAGCATCCGCGGACACCGTCCGGAGTCAACCCTGGAGCTGGCTGAGCTCGCACTCGAGGAGGCACATGTAGCGATCGTTCCCGGCGAGGCGTTCGGCGCGCCGGGTTTCGCTCGCTTGTCGTATGCGCTCGGCGATGCGGACCTGGAAGAGGGCGTCCGGCGACTGGCCGAGTTCCTGGCATCCTGACCCCGGTACACTCCCGACCACGATGCTGACGGGCTCAACTGCGCGGGCCATGCTGCTGGTTGGCCCCGGCCGGCTCACCCCCACACGCTTGCCGATGCTCGAGATCGAGACCGGTGGGTGGCTGGCCGTCGAATCTACCGGCATTTCCGGGGTCGAGGTTCACGCCTGGAACGGGACCAACCGCCGCCTGGATTACCCACTCATCCCCGGGCACGAGATCGTCGGGCGCGTCGCCGAAGTGATGGACGACTCCATTTCCTTTCCCATCGGAACCAGGGTGGTGCTGGAGACCGGAATCCGTTGTGGGGCTTGCAGCCGTTGCATGAACGGCGTGCTGAGTTGCACGTACCGCCGGCCGGTCAACGCCTACGGTCACCTCTCATCGAAGGAGCCCCCGGCGCTGTGGGGCGGATTGGCCGAATACGTCTATCTGGATCCTGGTGCTCGCCTCCATGCCCTCTCCGACGACATTCCCGCCGAAGTCGGCACGTTCGCCCACGCGCTGGCGGCCGGCTTCACGTGGGTAGTAGAGCTCCCCCAACTCCAGGCCGGAGAGAACGTCTTGATCCTGGGGCCGGGTCCGCGCGGGCTCTCGGCGCTGATCGCCGCCAAAGCCGCCGGAGCAGGCTGGGTCGGCGTGGCCGGACTCCCCCACGACACAGACCGCTTGAGGATGGCGACCAAACTGGGCGCCGACATGGTCATGAATGTCGAGGCAGGAGATGTCGGTGGTGCCGTCGCCGATTCCCTGGGCGCCCGCCCCGACATCATTCTCGATGTCACCAGCGACGACCCGGAAGCGATCTTCATGGGGCTCGACCTCGTCCGGGCCGGCGGGCGCGTCGTGCTCGCTTCAACAAAGGGCACCAACGCCATCCATCAATTGTTTTCGGACATCGTCGTGGTCAAGGAGCTGACGGTTCGCGGCGCCTTCGGCGCCAGCTCGGCCGGATACCACTGGGCGACCCGGCATCTGGCCGTCGACGATCGTATCGATCAGATCGTCTCTCACGAGTTCCCACTGGCGGAAGCCGGACGCGCAATGCAAGCCGCCGGCGGCGTATTGGGGAGGGATGAACTCCTGGCGGTGGCGGTGACCTTCTGACTGCTCAGGCCTGGACGCCACCCCGATCGAGCGTCGCCGCCTGGGCAACCTACGATCTCGCCAACACGATCTTTGCCCTCGGAGTCCAGGGCCTGTATTTCGCCACCTGGGTAACCGACGTCGAAGGCCAACCCGACGAAGCGCTTTCCTACACGATCGCCGCCGCCATGCTGGTCGTGATTCTCGCCAACCCCTGGATCGGCGCCCGCACCGACCATGCTCCGCGCCGGGTCCCCTATCTGGCGATAACAACGCTGGTGGCCGTTGGCGCCACGGCGTTACTGGCGTCACTGCCGGTTATCTGGTCTCTGGCCGTCTATGGTCTGGCGCTGATCGGGTTCAATCTCGGTTCGGTTGTCTACGACTCCATGCTGCCGGACGTATCCACCCCTGAGAATCGGGGCCGGATTTCCGGCATCGGCATTGGAGTCGGCTACTTCGGATCATTCATGGCAGTCATCATCGGTCGCACCGTGCTCGATGGGCTCGACCTCGGCTATCCCGCCCTCTTTCGCTCCCTGGCCGCTGCCTTCCTGGTGTTTTCCATACCGACCTTCTTGTTTGTTCGCGAGCGTCCTCGCCGGCGTCCCGATACTCCGCCGCCGGCGTGGCGAGACGGGTTCCGGCAACTGGCGGTGTCCTGGCGTAGGGCTGCGCAGTATCCGGGCCTGACTCGCTTCCTGGTTGGCCGTTTCCTCTACTCCGACGCCATCAACACGATGATCGGCGGGTTCCTGGCGGTGTTCGTTATCGACGAGATCGGGTTCGAACGCGCCGAGATGGAACTCCTGCTCGGCGGCGCGATCATCGGCGCGATGTTCGGCGGGTTCGGCGGCGGCCGGCTCGTTGATCGGTTCGGGCCCCGCCGCATCCTCCACGCAGCCCTGTATATGTGGATGGTGGCGATGGGTTTGGGGATCGTGGCGGCGGAGGCGCATGTACCGGCGCTCGGGTGGTTCCTCGGCATCGTGGGTGGCATCGCCCTCGGCGCCACCTGGGCGAGCGACCGGGTCTATATGGTCCGCCTCTCGCCGCAGGAATCAATCGGCGAATTCTACGGGCTGTACGGAATGGTCGGGCGGTTCGCCACCGTGCTCGGCCCGCTCACCTGGGGAATCATCGTCGATCGGCTCAACCTGGGGCGCTCCTTCGCGGTCGGTGCGCTCATCGTCTTCCTCGTTGCGGCCAGAATCGTGCTCGGGAAGATCCGGCTGCCCTCAGAGTCCTGAAGTTCCGGGGTCTGCTACCGGATTGCCTACTACCGGTATCCGCCCGGTGGTCCGTGCGACAACCGCTCTTCGACTTCGAAGAGGTCTGGGAGGTCGTCAACCGTCTTCTCGTGTGCTGCCAGTCGGCGCCCGATCTCGGCGAACCAGGTGTCATTGGCAACTGATGACGGCCAGCGCACAACGCCGACCCTGGCACCGACCATCGCCGATACAACGACGTCGAGGTCCCTTCGCCGCACCCTGGCAACATCCGCGATGACTCTGAATGGATCCTGGAGCAATGGGGCTCCGATGACGATGGAAGCGAGGACCGAGTCCAGCGACTCCCGCTCCGGTTCTAGCTGCTCGACGATCTTCTCGGGCGACTCGCCGACCAGGCCGATCAGGGACTCGAGCGAGTTGAGCACGGTCGCCGTTTCACCGACGAGACCGGGATCGCCATCGACCCGCGCCTGCGCCATCCGGCCGACTTCCAGGGCCCCGGTCACCAGATCCCGCCCGTACTGGCCATGTGAAATACCTGCGATCGTCCCCGACAGAGCGGCGGCAACCACAGCAGATGCCCTATCGGTGTGGGTCGAGGTGGCGGCGCGGATGGAGTCGGCGACCAGTTCGGAAGGCCGACTGCGATGCCAGATCCCGATCGGAACCGCGCGGGTCGCTACGTCGAATCCACCGTGCGGCCCGGACCCGAGGCCATGAACCCGCTCTTGCTCGAGGTAGCTGTGGATCCATAGCGGCGCTCCGCGCACCCGCGATCGGCCCGACCGGCCCCCGGTCAGACGCGTAAGCGCTTCGCGCACCCGCACCTGTTCGACTTCTCCCCGACGGAGCAACTCATAGGCGACAACCATCGCCAGTTGCGAATGGTGACCGTAGGCAGCCCCCGCACCTTGATCGCCGGCCGCCAGTCCGAGCAAGGCTCCTGCGCCCGAATCATGAACGGTGGACATCCTGGTCTGCATGCGCCAGACATCATAACGACGCCGTATCCGACCTTGAACCGGGTAGGCGCCCGCGCAGGAGTACTCTCGCGGCGTGAAGAAGCTGCTCCTCGTTGCCAACCCGGCCGCCTCTGGTTTCACCGGAGGCTTGTTTCGAACCATAACTTCGATGCTGGCCGGCTCCTACGAGATCGAGCCGGCCTGGCCCATGAACCCTGACGAGGCAAGGGCCGTGTCCGCCGAAGCAGCAGACGACGGCTTCGACGTGGTCGTCGGCTTCGGCGGCGATGGTGTCGTCCACCATGTCGCCAACGGCCTCGCCGGCACCGATACCGCCCTGGGCATCATTCCGGCGGGAACGACCAACGTGCTTGCCCGCATCCTCGGCATCCCCAACCGCCCTCGCAAGGCCGCCGACCTGCTGACGGGTGGTGGGCATCGGATCTCGATGCCCATGGCGCGCGTCGATCTCGGTGATCCGCCTTCGAGTTCATATGCGACGTTTGGAGCAGGCGTCGGCTACGACGCAGATGTGGTCGAACGATCCGAGGCACAGCCGTATCGGAAATACTGGTTCGGATCCGTTCACTACGCCCGGAGCGCGGTGTCTTCTCTGCTCAAGGACTATCGCACCAGGAAGCCCCAACTGCGCGTAACCGACGGAGTCCGTAGGGCCCACGCGGTGACCGTCCTTGCCCAGATACACGCCCCTTACACCTATTTCGGCAGGGTTCCGCTTGGCGTCCCGGCCGGTGACGGTTTATCGGTCGTCATCTTCGAGAAGCTGCCCGCCCGCCGAGCACCGGCAATCCTCCTCAGAGCGATCCGCGGACGGCAGTTGGAGGACGTGCGGGGAGTGCATGTGTGGAGAGACGTCCGGCAACTCACAATCGAAGCCGAGCCTGAAGAAGCATCACAGGCCGACGGCGAATGGCTCGGACGATCGGACCTCATCGTGATCGGAATAGAACCGGAAGCGTTGCAGGTCGTCGTCCCTAAAGCTGTAGAAAAAAGCTGACCGCTAAATCGCCAGGCCTTCAGCCACTGCCAGCGACCCTGCGTAAGCAGCAACTGCAGCGGCGTCGAGCAAGCCGATCTCGGTGACAACTCCCGAGAACACATCAAGGGCGATAGCCTCGCTGAGGTCCTCTCTCCCCCGCCGCTGAAGCGCCGCGTTGAACAGCACCTCAGGGAGGATCTTCTCGGTGGCTGCCACCAGGTAGAACGAAACCCCAATCGCTTTGGCAGCACCGGCGAGCACTGCCGTCCCGACCTTGTTGATGACTTGCGCCGGGCCGATCGCATCTGCGCCGGCCATAACGACATCCATCCCCGGCAACACTTCAATGGCGAACTCATCGTCGATGAGTTCGACATCGAATCCGGCGTCCCGCAACTCGGCGGCCATGGCGATGCCCTCTCCGATTGGCATCGCCCTGGTGCACACGACGTCGAAATCGCTCTGATCCCTGGCCACCTCGAGCACGGTGCGAACGGTGCTCGAGGCCGAGTGGATGAGAACAGTCCCGCCGGGCGGGATGAGCGCAACACCGACCTCGGCGATACCCCGCCAGCTTTCTCGAATGCGGCGTTCGAGATCCGCCACCGCCGCGGCCACGGCCTCCGGACCTTCCGACGCGTGGAGGTAGACCGCGTTGCGAAGATTCATGATCGGGGCCATTGCCTGCTGATTGGCGACCAGCAGGTCGACTGCATCGAGAATGGCAGCCGGGAAGGCTTCCGGTGTAACGCCGGCAACCTTCGTCAGGAGGTCGCCGACCGCCCGGGCGGCGTCTGCACCGACGGTGGCGGCGCTACCGACCTGGTCGTGGGCGGCGGCCACCACATGCCGCCAAGCAGGCCATTCCCGCCATTCCGTCACCGCGCCTCCACACTCGGATTCTGAGTCAGGCGAGTGTAGCCGTGGGCGTATGTCCCCTTTGCCGTTGGCTCCCCCACACCGGGCCGGCAGCGAAACGTATGAAACTCCAGATTGAACTGGAAGCCACCCGCCTCTCAGGAGTCCCGGCGCGCCAGGTCCTGTTCGAGTGCGGCCGTGAAGATACCCAGTTCAGCAAGGGCGCCGGCGACCTCGGCCCGGGATCGCATCCGTGCACGGAGCGGAGCCCCTACCCGCCGATCGAGGCCGGCGCGCAGCGACGTCCTCATCATTCCGACGTGGTCCCCGAACGACTTCCGGCCTGCGTTCCGGCCGCTGGCCGTCACCAGAGCACGGAGAAGCAAGCCGGCCACGAGCGAGCCGATCACCATCAGCAGCGGCCGCGAATCCCCGCCCGGCCCGACGGAGGCCGGATCGGTCCACATCCAAAGCACACCGGCCACCAGAAGGGCAGCCAGCAACCACTGAACCGCTCCGGCCGCTCGCCACCAACGGGCGGAAGTGGTGATCTCGAACCCACCCACCTCCAGTGCACTCGCCTCAACAACACGGCCGATCTCGACTTCGAGATCATCGGCCACGGCGCCCGACCGCAAGCCCCGGCCGAACGAGCCGCCCGTTTCGAACGACAGATCCCCAACGAAGCCGCTGACGATCGACGCGGCCCGGGTGAGATGGGCGCCGGTCCGGAGTTGTACCTTCGCGGCTGGTTCGGTCATGCCCGCCACACGGGAGAAGCGCGTCGACCGCCACCAGGACACGAATGCGGCGATCGGTCCACCACCATTTCGGAGGGCGGCCTGCCTCCCGGCCGAGGCGGCGGCCGGCTCAGAATCTCCCATTGAGTCCACCAGAGTCGAGACGACCTGCCCGGCGGCGCCGTCCCAGCGATCGTCGTAGGACGTCCCCTCGCCCGGCCGGATGCCGGTAGCTGTGGCGATCCCATCGCTCACCTCGCGCAGGTCGGCGATCACTTTGCCCATGACGACCTGCTTCGCTTCGAATCTCCCGTGCAAGTCCCGATCCAGGCGGGCAATGCCGATGGGCGGCCCTTTGTCTGGATCGGCAGCCACCGCCAGCAGCTGAGCATCGGGGAAGCCATCTTCAATCAGAATCCGACGGATGTCCGCGACGACCTGACTCTCCTCGACTGGACTCAGGCGGTCGATCTGGTTGAGAACGAAAATGAACTGGCTCGCATAGCGACTCAGCGGTTGCAGGAAGTCACGATGCAGCAACCGGTCGTTGTACTTCTCGGGATCGAGGACCCAGACGACCGCGTCCACCTTGGGAAGCAGATACTCGACGATGTGCCGGTGCGACTGCACCACACTGTCGGTGTCGGGTAGGTCCAGAATGGCGATCTCCCCGAAAGTGCTGTGTCCGACCCGTTCATCAACGCCGAGATCATCGAGCAACCGGACGAGGCCTGGTTCGGGATTGGCAGGTATCCATGCCAGCGGCCGTTCTGTGGTCGGGCGAAGGACTCCCGTTGGAGCAACTTCCTCTCCCGCCAGCGCATTGAGCAGGCTCGACTTGCCCGACCCGGTGCCACCAACCAGCGCCACGACTACCGAACGCCCCAGGAAGCCGAGCCTCCGGCGAATACCGCCGGCCATCTCTGCGTGCGAGTCCAGGATGTTGGGATCGACAATGTCCGCCGCCCGTCCGAGCGCCAGATCGATCAGGTCGAGCGCGCCCTCAACGTCATACGCCATCCCAGGCCTCCATCAACTCGGTCACCCGCTCGAGCGCGGCAGTCGGAGCGCCCGACTCCACCAATGTGCCGGTGTGGGAATCAACGAGTCCCAGGAACCTGGCGCCGTCCGCTTCGAGCACCGCGGCGGCGGCCTCCTCGATTCCTGTTCGGGCGGTCTGGATCAACGAGCGCGCCGCGGCCGAGCCGAACAAGTGCTCGAGAATCTTCTGCTGCGCAGCGGCCGCTCCGGCGGCTACCCCCACCTCTGCGCCCGTCAGGCCTCCGGTCTGGAGGAAGACTCCAAGGATCAAGACGATTGCCACGCTGTTGACCCCGTAGGAGGCCACCAGTGCGGTGCGTTTCTTGGAGGCCCCTGCCTCGGCAATCAGTTCCGAGAGGCTCACCAGCCAATCCTCCACCGCCCGACCGGCTCGCTCCTCCGTTTCGTCCGCGTGCCTCCAGAGCGATCGCCCGTGGAGCAGAGCCGAACCTGCATCGTCCAGTTCCCACGCTGAGGCAGCGGCGGTGGCGGCCAGATCGGCTCTCCGAACCAGAACATCCTGTAGCTCGAGCCGGGCATCGCCGCGCACTTTGGCAACAGCCTGGGTACCACCAAATACACGCCTGGCCCAGGCCGACACCCTCGACATCCCCTCGCTGATCGCTTTGACCAGTTCGCCGGTCCCAACGAACTCCTGCCAGCGTTGGACCACCTCGTGACGAATCAATTCACCGGAGGCGAGCGATCGGGACACCTCAACGACCTGGCGTTCATACGCTTCGGACGCAATCCGCCGCAATGCCTCGGCGTCCCGCTTTTCGTCGACGAGAGCTTCTTCCAAAGCGGCCGTTCGCCCGACCAGTTCCGCAATCACCCCGCGGATCGACGCTTCGAGAACTGCGGTGCGGCCCGACGAGGCCGCCATCCCCTCCAAACGCGCCCGAAGCCCGGCCACCGTCGCCGGGGGAAGTGCTCCGCTGCTCGGGTCGACGGTTTGCTCTGCAATCTCGAAAAACCGTTCATCCAGTGCGAACCCCTTGTCCTGGAGGAGCCGCCGGTAGTCGGTTATCAGCTCACCGGAGCCAGAAGGGATGCGGTTGGCGACGAACAACACCGGCACCGAGCGCGATCGTGCTTTGTCCAGGAATTCCCACGGCACTGCGTCCGCATAGCGCTGCGCCGAAGCAACGAAGACGACGACGTCGGCTACTGCGAGGAGATCATCCGCCATCTCCCGATGGCGGTCGACCACCGAATCGAAGTCGGGGGCATCGATCACCGTGAGACCGGCGAGCAGGGGGTCGGCACCGGTGTGGACTTGCATCGGTTGCCCATCCGACCCGTAACCAGTGAGGAAACCTTCCCGGTAGCGATCGGCGTGTCCGTCTCGCGCCCAGACAACCGGCATCATCGTGGTCGGGCGAATCGCTCCCGGGATGCTCACCCGACTCTGCGCCAGGCTGTTCAGAATCGTGGATTTGCCGCTGCCGGTCGATCCGATCAGGACGGCGACCAACGGTGCACCGAGGTCACCGAGCCTCGGCAAGAGATACTCGTTGATACTCCACGTTGTCTCCTTGCGGAGAGCGTTCCTCGATGAGCGCTCGGCTCCGGGGAGTTGGAACGTCACTCCATCGACCAACTCTGCAAGTGCATGCAAGGCGGCGCGCAGGTCGGCGACGGGAGCGACCGGTGTGGGCATGCGGATGATTGTCCCACACCCAAATGCCCGTTTCTGTCACTCCCCCGGGATACATTGGTTTCATGGCGCAGATTCGAGTCGACGGCAACACGGTGATCATCGAGGAACTCGAAGTCGAGGACCCGGGATTGGCCCAATTGCTCAGCGCCCAACCGGAGGATCGACGAGAAGACGTGCTGCTCAGGGCACTGATCGTCGGGGCCCGCGGGCTCGTCTCGATGGGACTGGGAATAGACCTGGCGGAAGTCGACGACCGGGTGCGTCGATCCATCATCGAGGCAACAGCAGAAGCACGTCGCGAGGTCGAGGTGGTTCTGACCAACGCCCGAACGGCATTCGAAACACAGCTATCACCGGAACACCGCAGCTCCACAGTTGCCAGGACGCTCGCCGAGTTCACGGCCTGGCGCGACTCCTTCCTGCTGCGCATGGATCCGGCCCATGCCGACAGCGACACCGCCCGTTTTCTCGCCGAACTCGCTGCACTGGTCGGACCAACCGGCGAACTTCAGCAGCGGCTGGAAGAGGCCCTCGACCCGACCGCCGACAACTCCGCCTTTGCGCAGTTTGGCAAATCAATCGAGCTGCGACTCACCGAACTGCGCGATGCGGTGATGCATCAGCGAGGCAGGGAGGAAGAGGCGGAGAGCGGTACACAGAAAGGATTCGACTTCGAGGACTCGGTGCAGGAGTGGCTGCGCGCCGCGGTCGCCGGACCCGGCGGTTGTGTTGTTGAGCGGACGGGCAGGACACCCGGCGAGCTCAGCGCAGATGCCATGGTCGGGGATTTCGTGATCACCCTCTCAGATGGTGCCCGCATTGTTGTTGAGGCCAAGAATGCGGCACGCATCAATCTGGCAGGCAAGGACGGCATTCTGGATGAACTGGACCGGGCGATCGTCAACCGGGCCGCCGACTACTCCATCTGTATTTCCGCTAGAGAAGCGTTCCCCAAAGAGGTGGGACCGATTGGCGTCTACGGGCACCGGCTGCTGGTTGTCGAGCCCGGCGACGGCGCCATGACTGCAGTGGCGGTTCGGTGGGCGATCGCGGCCATGGCTGCCGAACGCCAGACCCGTGGAGAACTCGACCATGCGTTGTTCGAGGACCGACTCCAGCGTATTCGGCAACTCGCCCAGTTGTTGTCTGGGAGCCGTCGTTCGCTGACCGACATCACCACCTCGGTGGAGAATGTACGAGGAACCCTCGAGCAACTGCGGACTGAGCTCCTGGCGGTGGTCACCGATCTCGATCGCGAAGTGACGAGGATCACCGAACCGGCGGATGTGGTGCGACTGCGCCCGGCGGCCGGATAGAGCGTCCCGACCCACTCACTCGGCCAGCGGCAGTTCAACCAGGATTACACCGCCTTCGCCGGATCGGATCGACATGGTGCCGCCGGCTTCCTCGACCGTGCGCCGCGCGATGTCGAGACCGAGACCGGTTGAATCGGCCCCGGACCAGCCTCGTTCAATAGCTTCCTCGCCAAAGCCGGGCCCTTCGTCGGCGACGGTGAGATGGATCCGACCCGGACCGTCGATCACCTCGACCTCGAACCCGACGCCATCGTCGGTGTGTGCAAACACATTGGCCAGCAGCGCATCGATGGCCGCCCCGAAATCGACTGCCGAACCCGCCACCATCCGCTCGCCCTCCGGCAACGTCAGGGACCACTGCCGGGCCTGCTCGTCGGCCAGCGCTCCCCAGAACCGGACCCGATCTGCGACGACCGCCACCAGATCCGAGATCACACCAGCCCCCTGGCGCATCGGGCGACGAGCCTCCCGGATCAGGTGATCCACCTTGCGTTCGAGATCGTCGAAATCCTCACGGAGGCGCTGCCCCACCAGCTCGTCCTCGACGGCATCGATGTCGAGCCGGAGAGCGGTGAGCGGCGTCCGCAGCCGGTGGGAGAGGTCGGCGACCGACTCGCGCTCGACCGCCAGGAGTCGACCGATCCGACCTGCAAGGCGGTTGAACGCTCTCCCCACTTCCTGAACCTCGCGCGGGCCCGACGGATCCACCTGTGTACGCAGGTCGCCCTCTGCCAGTCGATGCGCCCCATCTGCCAGTTCCAGTACCGGTTCTGTGATCGACCGGGCGAGTCGATCCGCAACGACCACGGCAATGCCAACGAGAGCAACGCCCAGCAACAACAGAATGAGACGAGCCGACGCAACGTTGGAGGTCAGGAGCGCCTCGGGCACGAAGACGCGGACCAGCGTCGTCCGGCCCCCGCCCTCACTGACCGGGATGAAGAGCACTTCTCCCGCCTCGACCTTGAACCTGGCAGTTCGACCCAAATCGCGAGCCGACTCAACGAGGGGGTCCAGTTCAACTGAAGCACCGGCAACCGAATCGTCTGGAAAGATGACCGATGTGAGGCGCCCGTCGAACGAGGGCTCAGAACCGACGAGTCCATAGATCTCGGCGCGATCGCCCGGCACCAGCAGAGCGACGGCGCTGGCAAGGAACTGGGCATCTCGCTCGGCGTTATTGATGGCCCGATCGTGGGCGAGCTGACCGACGAGGCCGGTGAGCGGAATGAGGAAGGCCAGCGCCACCATTGATGTGATGGCTGCTGAAACCAGAACGAGGCGTCTGCGCATCAGTCCGGGACGACGAGCTTGACTCCGACGCCCCGTACCGTGTGCAGATAGCGGGCTTCTGCGGCGGACTCGCCGAGTTTCTTGCGCAACCACGAGAGGTGCACGTCGACGGTCTTATCCGCACCCCCATATGGCTGCCGCCAGACCTCTGCCAGCAGTTCGCGTTTCGAGATCACATCGCCGGCGTGCTCCGCCAGGTAGGCGAGGAGATCGAATTCCTTGCGGGTCAGGTCCAGGCGTTCACCATTGAGCGTCACTTCGCGTGCCCGGCCATCGATGGTCAACCCACCTACCTCGAGGATTGCACTACCGGCACCCGCCTCGACCCGTCGCAGGACTGCCCTCAGCCGGGCGTCAATCTGTTCACCGGAGAAAGGTTTGACCACATAGTCGTCGGCTCCATGATCCAGCACGTTGACAATCTCTGACTCGTCGTCCCGGGCGGTGGCGACGATGACCGGGACTTCCGAAACAGCTCTGATCATTTTGAGCACTTCAACGCCATCGAGGTCGGGAAGCCCTAGATCGAGGATCACAGCATCCGGCGAATGCGCGATCACATGCTCGAGCCCTTCGAGGCCGGAAGCCACGCTATCGACGTCGTGACCGCGTCCGGCCAGGGCGCGAGCTAATGATTGCCGGATCCGAACATCGTCTTCAATCAGGAGTATGGATGGCACGCCGTCACCCTACCCAGCAAACCAGCCATCCCCACGGCCAGCAGGGTGTTTTGCCAATCCTTAACCTTCCGTTAGTCCACTGCGCCTTCACGGATGGGAAGATACAGGGATGAAGTCACGATTGTTCACGGCCTGGGTGCTCGCCACCGCAGTTGCCGTCGCTCTCGCCTATCAGGCCGTCGGCCTCGTCCAAACGCAGGTTACCGAGCAACTCCCCTTGCTGGCCGCAGTCGCGGTGACTTCGACCACCATGCGCGTTGAAGATCTGCCTCCGATTCCACCGACCGTTACCGTCCCCGGTGACGTCGAAGACCGGGTCGATGCACCACCCCCGTCACCCGCGGCGGGCTCGACGACGGAGGACGGCGGAGATGGCAGCACAACGACCACCACGATCGTCGAGGCAACGACCGTCGTGACCTCCGCTCCGTCGACAAGCACCTCGACGACGACCACCACGATTGCGGCGAGCACCTACCTCATCTCGTCGGGAGGAGGAACCGTCAAGGTCTCATGTGCCGACGACGAGGTTGCTTTCCTGGCTGCGTACGCCAGTTCGGGGTTTCAGCAGAAAGTCCGATCCGAAGGGCCGCAAGAGGTACGCGTGACCTTCGAAGATCAGGACGACCACAAATTCGAGATCAAGGCGACCTGCAGGGATGGCGATGTGCACCCCACGGTGGACGAGGACTACGACGACTAGAGAACGGGAGTACGCCCGGTCGTCCGCCATCCCCATCGCGCAGTGACTTCGAGCGCATAGAGCTCACTCCGCAACTCGAACGGCCGCCGCGCCCTCTTGACATCCATCGAGCACAGGGCAGAAGCGGCACCATGGACCACCACGCCGCTCCATCCCCGTGCCGGTTTCCCACGCCTCGCGCAATGCGTTGATCATGGCCGCGGCCTGCTCGGCCGTGTTCTGCACATCCCGCAAGGCCGGTACCTCGAAGTAACGCTCTCCCGTCGCCACCGAGACGGCCTCGAGGCGGCCCGGCAGCTCCCCCCGGTCCATCGCCCATAACATCGCATAGAAGCCGAGCTGCAACACGACCTCGCCTAGGGCACCCGTCTTCCAGTCGACCAACCTGGGGCCCGATTCATCACCGAACACCGCATCGACTCGCCCCACCAGGTTCACCCCCCGGGTGGGTTCGATGTCGAAAGAAACCTCGGCGGCTTCGAAGCCTTCGCCGGGAAGTCGTTTGAATCTCTCGTACAGCAGCCCGACCTCTTCGATGACCCTGCCGAGCGAACTCGGCTTCAAACCGACCGAAGACAGCTTGTAGTTGAGATTCGACGATCCGATCTCTTCGCGACAAACCTGCTCGAACCGAGCGGGTTGGATTTCCCCCTGCTGGAGATGCCGGGCGAAGAGCCGGTGAGCGAGTCCGCCGCTGAACGAGGCTTTGCTGTCCGGCCCATAGATGCCCCGAAAGTGGGCAGCGGCGCGTTCCGGACACTCGCTGTATGCAACGAACGAAGTAGCGCTCACCCGGATGTCGTCACCAGACCGGACCTCAGGGAATTTGATCACAGGTGCGATGGTATCTACGACAGAGGACGAATTCGATGCAACTACAATGAAAGGCTCCTGAGGGATATCCTGTCATGTCCAAACCCCGCCGCACACTGATTGTCGCCGCCCTTGTCGCGGCCGGGCTTCTGCTGCTAGTCGCGGCCGCCTTCGGGCTCGATCGATTCGTTCATTCCGGTGAGGTCCTTCGCAACGTCGAAGTGGCCGGCGTCGATCTATCCGGGCTCAACGAAGAAGCGGCCATCGCCGCCCTGCTGAGCTTCGAAGACAGCCTGGCTGAGACTCCGGCACCCTTCACCGTTGCCGGAGTTGCGATCGACCTCGACCCTATCTCTGCGGGATTCAACCTGAATGAAACATCCGCGTTCGACCGTGCGTTCCAAACCGGTCGCCAAGGCTCGATCGCAAGTCAGTTCGGCTGGTGGACCCGTCATTTGCTCTCGACCGAAGACCTGTCCATCGACGCGACGTTGGACGCTGACGCTCTCGACCTGATACTTGCCGAGTGGAGCAAGGCCCTGATCACCGATCATCCTTTCCCCGGTGACGTGACTCTGGTCGATGGAACAGCGGTCGCCAGCTATCCCACTCCCGGAACCGAGATCGATCGAGCGGCGTCCGCCGGAGTGATTCTGGATTCGCTGCTATCGACTACACGTACTCCGCAAGCGCTCCCGACCCGATCCGTTGCGCCTCCACTCACCAACACGCACATAGACGCCGCCGTCGCCTCTGCCACCCGAATGCTGGCCGGGCCCGTCACGTTGTCCAGGGATGATCCGGTCGCCCAGGTCGTCTTCACGACTGCCGACCTGACAGAAGCATTCGAAAGCGAATTGGTGCTCGAACCGCAGCCCGTTCTCGTACTCGGGTTCTCGAGCGAGGTGGTTTCCTCCGTTCTCGAACCTCTCCGGACCGAACTCGAAGTTCCTCCGGTTGATGCGAGGTTCGAGTTCGGCGACGATGACCGCGTCTCCATCGTCCCGGGCCGGCCGGGCACGATCATCGACCCAGAACTCGCCGCCGCAGCATTGGAAACGGCTTCGCTCACGGTCAGCCGCGCCGGCGAACTCCCATTCGAGGATGGGGCCGACCCTGAGGTGACCACAGAAGAGCTCGAGGCGATGGGTGTCAAGGGCCTCGTGTCCGAAGCAACCACCAGCCACCCCTGCTGCCAGCCACGTGTCGCCAACATCCACCTGTTCGCCGACATCGTCTTCGGGACCATCGTCCTACCGGGCGAGTCGCTCTCCCTCAACGAACTCGTCGGCGAGCGTACCTCGGAGCTGGGATTCGAGCCCGCCCCGACCATTATTCGCGGAAAGATCGTCGACACGGTGGGTGGCGGAGTCAGCCAGTTCGCTACGACGTTCTACAACGCAGTCTTCTGGGGCGGATACGAGGATGTAACCCACACTCCTCACAGCTATTACTTCTCGCGCTACCCCGAAGGTATCGAGGCCACCATCTCGTGGCCTCTCCCCAATCTGGAGTTCCGCAACGATACCGACGCCGCCGTGCTGATCAAGACCGAGTACGACGACACCAGCATCACGGTGAAGTTCTTCGGGGACAACGGCGGCCGCACCGTCGAAGGCGAGGTCTCCGACCGCTACAACTTCACCGAACCCACGACCGACTACATCGCCAACGACGCACTGGAACCCGGCGAGCAGAAGGTCAACGTTGAGGGACGGGCCGGTTGGTCGGTCACCGTGACCCGGATCATCACCGAGCGCGACGGAACCGTCCGCGAACAAACCTGGGTCGTACGATACAAAGCCCAACCGTGGGAGATTCAGGTGCATTCATGCACGATCCCGCCTGGTGCCCCCGGCCATACCGGCGAGGATTGCCCACTGCCGGAGACGACGACCACGCTTGCACCCCCGACCACTACGACCATACCGACGACCAGCACGGCCGTAGGTGGGTAGCCGGCCGGGCAACTCGCGGTTTCACCCGGCCCCTCAATAGAAGAGGAAGAGGTTGCTGATCAACGCCCCGGTCTGCTCGAGGGTTGCGTCATCCCAGCCGCCGTCTCGCTCGATGGTCACGATGTTCGATGTCACGTACACGCTCCGCACGGCTTCGTCGGCGGAGAACAGGCGACGCGCGAGGCCGGCCGGAACCGTTGAGCGAGCTTCGGCTTCCGCGTCGGAGCGGTAGCGCTCCCCATCCTGGCCGCTCAGGCTGCGATCCGTGTCGAACACGGCGACGTCGCCGATGGTCACAGAGCTGGCGATTTCTATCTTTTGACCCAACGAACACTCCTCAGTCGGTGGGACTCTAGCGCTGCGATCGACGGCGGCTTCGCCGCTCACCGACGACATGCAGCTTCATGAGGTTCGTCGACGCCTGTTGATTCGGAGGGATGCCGGCGACAACGACCACGCCCTCTCCTTCTTCGCATACGCCCGATCGCTCGAGGTACTTCTCGGCCAGAGCGATCATGAGGTCCGTGGAATCCCGGCGTTCGGCGGCGATCGGGGTCACGCCCCACATCAAGGCCATCCGCCGACGGGTCGCCTCTTCAGGGGAGAAGGCGATGATCCTTCCATGCGGCCGGTATTTGCTGAGCAGCAACGCGGTGTTGCCGGACTCGGTGAAGGCGGCGATCGTCTTCAGTTTGAGGTTGGCCGCGGTGTCGACCGCCGCCTTGGCAGTAGCACTGGCGAAATTCGGTCTGCTCTCCAAGAAGGCGATATCAATTACACCCTCCGACTCCCGCAGTCCAGATTCGACCTCGCGGCAAATCGCATCCATCATCTCGACGGCGCGCACCGGATAGTGGCCAACGGCCGTCTCCGCCGACAGCATCACTGCGTCTGTTCCGCCGATGATCGCTGAGGCCACATCGGTTACCTCCGCCCTCGTCGGTCTGGGCGACTCGGTCATCGATTCGAGCATCTCGGTCGCCGTAATGGAGATGACTCCGGCCCGGTTGGCGCGACGCAGGATGTCCTGCTGAATCAGGGGAATTCGCTGCAATGGGAGTTGGACGCCGAGATCGCCTCGTGCCACGAGTGCACCCTGTGCGGCACTCAGGATCTCGTCGAGATTGGCGAGGGCCGCCGCCAGCTCGATTTTGGCGATCACCGGTGTCCCGGGTTCGATGAGTTCGACGACCCGGCCGATGTCGTCTGCAGACCGAACAAACGACGCGGCCACGTAGTCGACTCCGAGTTCGCGTCCGAACGCCAGATCGGTCCGGTCCTTGTCCGTCACCGCCGGTACCTGAAGGCTGGTGTCCGGAAAGGCAACCCCTTTGTGATCGCCGAGAACGCCGCCTTCTCGCACTCCCGCCAGCAGACCGTCCGGCAATCGTCTGAGCACCTCGAGCCTGATGAGACCATCTGCCAGCAGAACCGGCTCTCCTGGTTCGACGTCCTCGAGCAGATACGGGTAGTCGATGGCGATCGTGCCGGGGGCAGCCTGACCGTCGCCCAGCACCAGCAGAACCTCGCTTCCGGTCGGTAGCTCGACCGAACCCCCCGGGAATCGTCCCACCCGCAGCTTCGGACCCTGGATGTCCTGGAGTATCGCAACTGGTCGGCCATGCTCCACAGCCGCCGCTCGTACCCAGTCGGCAAAACGTCGGTGGCCGTCATGATCACCGTGGGAAAAATTGAGTCGCGCAACGTCCATTCCGGCCGTGACCAGCGCAGACACGGCCGCGGCCGACTCAACCGCCGGCCCGAGTGTGGCGATGATCTTGGTTTGACGCCCCGACGGGATCTTTGCCGGGTCCCCATTCGTGGTCATGGCACTCCTTGGTTGCTGCCAAGCGTAGGTCCCACCACCCCGCAGAGAAAACTCGACCGAAAGCATCGGTCCCGGGCTCCGGAATGAACGGCTTCGAGGGATTGATAGCCGCCAGACGGATCAATCCTCGATCTGTATACCCTTCCAGAACGCCACATAGCCACTGATTTCGGCGGCGGCCGGTTTCGGTTCGGGGTAGTACCAGGCTGCGCCGTCATTGGTCTCGCCGCCGACGACCACGTCGTAGTAACTCGCCTTGCCCTTCCACGGACACGTCGTTTGCCGGTTCGAGGCTCGGAGATACTCGGTGTTCACGGACGCAGGAGGGAAATAGTGGTTTCCCTCAACCACAACGGTTTCATCGCTCTCGGCCAGGGTTGCCCCGCTCCACTCGGCACGTGCCACAGGTGTTCCTCTCGTTGATTCGACTGTCTCCAACACCGGAGGCACCCCGAATAGTCCCCGGGGAGGTATGACGCGACGGCGGAGCGCACCCCCGGACCACGGCTGAAGCGAGAGCTGGGCCGGACGTGGCGTCCCTTCCCATCTAGCCTTCGGCCACGATGGACATCGTCGCCGTTCCTATCAAACCATTCGGACTCGCCAAAGCGCGCCTGGCCTCATCCTTCAGCGGTACGCAGCGAGCTGCGCTCGGACGGGCCACCGCCACCCGCACTGTGACCTCCGTCCTCGATGCGCTCGGGAAAGCATCCGTCGTAACCGCCGACGAGGAGGTAGCGGAGTGGGCGGGCCGGCTCGGAGCATCGGTCATTGCGGAACCGATCGGCAAGCGGTCCGGCCTCAACGGTGCAGCCCGTGAGGTTGTCTCAGCGGCCCGAGGTGGGATGTGGATGATCATTCATGCGGATCTTCCTCTCATTACCGTCTCCGACATCCGCATTGCCTGGGCTGCCGCGCTTGAAGGTGACTTCGTGCTGGCGCCGTCACATGACGGTGGCACGAGTGTGATCGGTGGGATCGAAAGCAACTTCGCGTTCTCATACGGCCCGGGATCGTTTCACCGCCATCTCGCCGCCACCGGACACCTCCCCGTCAGGATATTGACTCGGCTCGGGTTCCTTCTCGACCTCGACGATCCAACTGACCATCAGGCGGCGATCCGGCACCCACTCGGTATATGGCTCACCGGAACAGACGGTCGGTAGTCTGGCGGGCCATGCAAAACAGCATCTATTCAGAAGCCAGAAACAAGGACCAACCCACCGGTGTCCCGAGGCGGGCATTGACGATTGGGGCCCATCCGGACGACGCTGAGTTCGGTGCAGGCGGGACTCTCGCAACATGGGCAAACGCCGGATGTGAGGTCACCATGTTGATCGTCACCGATGGATCAAAAGGGGCTTGGGATCCGGAGATGAGCCGCCAGGCTCTGATCGATAGGAGGCGCGCCGAACAACAGGCGGCGGCCACCATCCTGGGAGCCGGGGCTCCGATCATGCTCGGGCACGTCGACGGTGAGCTCGAGTACTCGCTGGCATTGCGCGAGGAGATCTGCCTGTGGATCAGGATGGTTCGGCCCGACGTAGTCCTCACCCACGACCCCTGGCAGCGGTACCAGATGCACCCCGACCATCGCGTCACGGGCCTGGCCGCCGTCGACGGTGTGGTCGCAGCCCGTGACCACCTCTTCTTCCCCCGCCAATTGGTCGGAGGGCTCGAGAAACATCGACCATCGTGGATCTATCTCTGGAGTGCAGACGAAGCCGACCACTGGGTCGACATATCAGACACGTTCAACATCAAGATCGAAGCGCTCATGGCGCACTCATCCCAGGGGACAACCACGATGGGCGGCGCTCACGACGACGCAGACAAGCGAGAGAGATTCGCCAAGCGCATCGCCGCCTGGGCGCACAAACAGGGCCAACCGGCGGGACTCTCCTCGGCCGAATCGTTCAAGGTGTTGTCGCCGTAGCGGTTACCAGATGGCGGCGCCGGTGTCCTTGTCGAAGAAGTGGAGCTTGGACGTTTCAACGACGAGGTCGACCTGGTCGCCCGCCTTCGGGGCGAAGTCGGGATTGACCCGGGCTGTGAAGCTGGTGGAGTTCCCGAGCACCGAAGCATCCGAACCCTGATCGGCCAGCAATTCCTGGATGTCGGGCGTGATCACCGGGGCAATCTCTTGCACGAAGTGAAGATACGCCTCTGATCCCAACTGCTCCACCAGATCCACATGGATCTGCATTACCCGCTGATCATCAAATCCGCTGGTGAGTGCTTCCTTCACCTCAAATGCCTCGGGGCGCAAACCGACCACAATCTCCTTGCCGGCGTAGTCGGCCAAACCAGGCCGGCTCTTCAACGTCGCCTGATCGACCCTCAGCCGGACATCTGCCCAGGTCACATAGGTCGAGTCACCCTCGGCCGCCACCGTCCCGGCCACGAAGTTCATCGCAGGTGAGCCGATGAATCCGGCCACGAACAGGTTGTTCGGGTGGTCGTAGAGATTGCGGGGCGTGTCGACCTGCATCAGGTTCGGAATCTCTTTCCCCGAAATGGCTTTGAGTACCGCAACCCGGTCACCCATCGTCATCGCCTCAACCTGATCATGGGTCACATACAACGTCGTCGTCTTCAACCGGGAATGGAGAATCCCCAACTCTGAACGCATCTGCACACGAAGCTTCGCGTCGAGATTGGAGAGAGGCTCATCCATCAGAAAGGCGGCCGGCTCGCGCACAATGGCCCGACCCATCGCCACCCGCTGCCGCTGACCACCAGACAGCGCCTTCGGCTTGCGATCCAGGAATTCGGTGATCTCCAACACCCGGGCGGCTTCTCCCACCCGGCGGTTGATCTCATCCTTGGGCATCTTGCGCAGCTTGAGGCCAAATGCCATGTTGTCAAACACGCTCATATGCGGATACAGGGCGTAGTTCTGGAACACCATCGCAATATTGCGATCCTTCGGTGGCACATCATTCACCACCTGATCCCCAATCGTGATTACGCCCTCAGTGATTTCCTCGAGGCCGGCCACCATCCGCAACAGCGTTGACTTCCCACAACCTGAGGGACCTACCAGGACAACGAACTCACCGTCGCCGATCTCCAGATCAACATCGTGAATAGCCCGCATCCCACCCGGATAGACCTTTCCAACCGACTCCATCTTGATAGCGGCCACGTCGCCTCCTGATCACTGTGATGACTCATTGGAATGTAGCAGGGACCGCCTAAGCTTGCCGAGAAGGAGGTTCTGATGTCAGATCAGCGTGTTGCCGTGCTCACGGGGGGAACCGGCAGCCTGGGGACTGCACTCGCCAGGCGCCTGGCGGCGACGGGTCACCGGCTCGCCGTCACATACGTCCGCCCGGAGGAGTCGGCCACGTTCGAGACGAACCTCGACCTCGATGAGGACCAGCTGTTGCTGCGACGCGTCGACGCGTCACAGCCAGACGAAATGGCCGCCTTTCTCGAGGAGATCGAGGAACGTTATGGCGCCATCGACATCGTGTGCGGCCTGGTCGGCGGCTGGGCGGGTGGACGGGATATCGAAGAGACTTCCGACGTACGTTGGGAGCGGATGCTCGACCTCAATCTCCGTTCCGCATTCATCACCTTGCGCGCCGCTATCCCCTACCTCCGCAAATCCCAGGCAGGGCGCCTCGTGTTCATCGGGAGTAGAGCCGCCCAGGACACTCCGGCAGGTCAGGCTGCCTTCAACGTTGCTAAGGCCGGTGTCGTCGCGCTGGCACGATCCGCAGCCGCCGAACTAGACGACACCAACATCACCGTGAATGCCGTAATGCCCTCGGTGATTGACACGCCCACGACGCGCGAGACGCTGCCGTTCGCCGACTACGTCGATTGGCCGACCCCCGACGAGATCGCAGCCGTGATCGAGTTCCTTGCCTCGCCTGCATCAGCAGTCATCTCCGGCGCCATGATCCCCGTGTATGGGAAGACCTAGGGACGGACGTCTCCAGCCTCACCCGTCCCGGGCAATTGGCACGTCGAATGGGCCGATCCGTCTGAAATCCGGTTGCCCGAATCCTGGGTCTTCGGCGCCGACCCCGGGCTCCTCAACTCTGAGGTCAGCATCGTGCTACTGCTGACCGTTGCGGCGGTCGTTGCCGTAGCCGTTCGGAGAGTCCGCCTCCCCTACACGGTTGCGCTGGTCGTGGTCGGGCTGGGTCTGGCGTTCCTACCGCCCGACGTCATTCAGATCGACGTGAGTGCCGATCTGATCCTGGCCGTTCTGGTCCCGCCGCTCCTGTTCGAAGCGACTCTCCATATCTCGTGGGCTCGACTGCGGCGTGACCTGGCGCCGGTCCTCGTGTTCGCCCTCATCGGCACGCTGCTCGGGGCGTTCGTCGTGGGGGGATTCATTGCGAGTTTCGTGGATGGCGTGCCCTGGGCGGCGGCTGTGGCGTTCGGGGCCTTGATCTCGGCGACGGACCCGGTAGCCGTGATCGCTTTCTTCCGCTCAATCGGAGTCCCGAAGCGCCTGACGATCCTCGTCGAGGGAGAGAGCCTGTTCAACGACGGCGTCGCCTTCGTGGTGTTCATCCTCGCACTGGCGGCGGCCGGACCCGGCGCCACCTTCTCGCTTGGCTCGGCGATCGGTGAGTTCATCATCGACGCGTTCGGGGGTCTAGGCATCGGCCTCATCCTCGGCTACGTCGTATCGTCGCTGATCCTCAAAAATCTCGATGATCACCTCATCGAAACGGTCGTCACCGTGGCGCTCGCCTTCGGCTCCTACCTACTGGCGGAGGAGTTCGGCGCCATCTTCGACCTCGAACGTGTTCACCTCAGCGGCATCCTCGCCGTGGTGGCCGCCGGGCTGATGGTCGGCAATATCGGCTTGCGCAACACATCGCCCACCACCCGGCTCACACTGGAGAACTTCTGGGAGTTTGCGGCGTTCGTCGTCAACTCGCTGGTCTTTCTGCTTCTTGGTTTACAGATCCACATCAGCGAACTCTGGAATCAGGCCGGAGCCGTACTCGTAGCGCTGGCGGCCATTCAGGTCACGAGGCTCGTTGTGGTGTACGGTCTCGGATCCTTGCACGGCATGGTCCAGCCGGATCGGAAGGTTCCGCGTCGATACCAGCACGTCATGTTCTGGGGTGGCTTGCGCGGGGCAATATCTCTCGCACTTGCACTCAGCCTGGGAGGCGAGAAGGATCGGCTCGGGGAGGACGTAGTGTCCACGCTCCAGGTGATGACCTTCGGAGTCGTGCTGTTCACCCTGCTGGTGCAGGGTCTCACGATCGAGCGTCTCATCAAGCGGCTCGGTCTGGCGGCCAGGCCGGTCGAACGAGTCGAGCAGCAGCGCCGCCAGGCAAGAATCTACGCTCAGCAAGCCGGGTTGGGCGAACTGGAGCGGCTCCACGACCAGGGAGTCCTGTTCCCCGACCTATACGAAGCGATGGCCGACCTGTACAAAGGTGAGCTGATTCGAGATGGAGATGCGCTCCGCGAACACCTACGCCGCCACCCGGAGCTAGAAACCGACATATACATCCGAGCGCGAACCGACACACTCCGGGCTGAGCGCAGCGCCCTTCAGGACGCAGCCCGGCGCGGACTGATCGCCGAGGATGTGCTGCACGAGCTTACGGCCGACCTCAACGACCATCTCGCCGCCTTGGAGTTCATCGAGGGAGACGCTCGACAGGGCGACATTCCTCAGATGCCGCCGGAGGAGGTGGCAGACGATGGTTGATGTCGTGTGCGCGATCAGGGGAGGCCCCGGCAGCTACCGGACGCACCTGGCCGCGCTCCACCATGCAGCCGACCTCGGGGGGGTCGTTCACTTCTTGTCGATCGTCGATCCGGTTGCCTACGAGCCGCTTCATGAAGGCGAGCAACATGCCATTCGGGCTGAGATGGCCTGGCGTGACCTGGCGATGGCGAAGGCCACGGCCGCCCACGCCGGCCTGGATGATGTCCGATTCACCGTGACGATCCGGGTCGGCCCGCTCGCCGAAACCATCGCCGCATACGCCACGGAGGTGGCGGCAGGCTCGATCCTCATCGGCCTCCCGCGCCCGGCCGCCGACGCGGCACTCGCCGGAAGCGGGGTTGAGCAATTCGCTGAGGAGTTGCGCCGGCTCGCCGGAGTGGCCGTCGTGGTCACACCCGACGGCTAGAAACACCAGGTTGGCCGAAGCCGACCTCGACCCCTCCCGTTCGATGCAATGGCCGTTTGGAGCTTCGACTGACTCGGTGTGAGTACGCCGCTGGCGTCGAGAAGAGAGCCCCACCGGGACCGGGCTCTCTTATCAATCAGAGAAGCAGGTCAGGCCCGCCGGCTCCCAGTGAAGAAACCGTAGATCACCAGCACGACGATCGACCCAACGATTGCGATCAGCCACGTGCGAATCTCGAAGAAACCGCCCAGGTCAACGTCGAAGAGAACACCACCCAGCCAGCCGCCCAGCAGTGCGCCAACGACGCCGAGGAGCATCGTCATGAACAAGCCGCCACCCTGCGCGCCGGGCAGGATCTGTTTGGCGATGGCTCCGGCGATGAGACCGAGGATAAGGAACGCGATGAAACCCATGGCTTTTTCCATTCTGTCTGCACCCGCCGGGCGGATGGTTGATTCATCCACAAGATTATCGCCGACCGCAAGTGGCGACCGGTTCGAACACCGATCCTGTGCCGTATCGTCGGACCAGCGAGTCGTGTGGATTCCAGGTTGAGGAACATTCCGATTCTAATACCTCCCCCAGCCGCGGGATCTCGCACAAGCCGCCATCTTCCCCGCTCTCAACGCTGTGCTTGATCTTCCGGCGGATAGTCGAACGCACCAACCCGAGAACTGGCGCCGGTGCCGAGAGTGCCGAGCGATCGTACCCCTCAAGGCCCACAACGACTGCCAGCCGGCCCCCTCAACCGGGGGCGGGAGACAAGAACCCCACGAATACGCCGACGACCGACGTCACGTGCGGTGGTTGACCTGAGCACAGGAGCCGAGCGCAGCAGTGCGCAGCTCCGGGGAGACCGAGAAGATCCGCTCGAGCAGCGCGACCAGGGTGAACAGGAACAAAGCCGCCACTTCGACCGCGACCCACAAGAACAGCAGCGTCGGGTGCATGAGCTGCATGGCGGCCCAGGCGCCGACGAGGAAGAGCACCAGATAGCCGGCGAAGACGCCGATGAGCAACCTGAGCCGCTGCAGGATCTGCACGGCGCGGACCGAGAACGCCTCACCCTGGTCGATCACCTTGAGGAAGTCGAATACCACCGCGATCGCGACGACCACCGGGACGAATCCGATGAGAACGGCGACGTAGAGGGGCACCCGGAGGTGGGCGAGCTCGGGCCAGTCCTGGGCGGACTCCAGGCTGAAGAGGTAGAGCAGCCCGCCGGCCAGAGCAAAGACGACAAGGATGAGCACAAGCAGGAGCCGGAGGAGCCTGGTTTCACGGATCATGCGCTCACGATAGGCCCGGCCCGTCGTGAGTCAATGGTGTCCTGCCCTTGGCCGACACGGTGCTGCGTCAAACCCGACCGGGTCAAGACCGGCTTCCGCCACCAGGACCGAGAGGGAGCCGCTACCACAGCCCAGATCGGCAACAAAGAAGGTTCAGGTTCCGTCAATCCTGGGCTCATGAGCTTGCCGGCTGCTCAGGGGTACAGGAACGCGGCCGCGGATACGGCGAGTTCGTGCTGGGCGGGGGTTTGTCGAATGGCGCGAGATTTGAAGGTGCTGTTCGGGTCAGGGTGGGTCGGTGCCGGTGGCGGGTTGAAAGCGCAACCGTCCAGGCGGTGAACCAGGTTTGACCCGGTATCCCATTTGGTGGATGACCACATGATGATGAAACCAACAAAGAGTCACGAGTGAGGTGTATCTGACTCTTTGATATAGGTCGCCGGGTTCCTAACCCAATTCATGGTCGGGTCCGGGGCGGGTTG
>JARGFH010000020.1 GCA_029210695.1 Acidimicrobiia bacterium | reverse complement strand
AGGGATTCTCCCATCCCGCCCTCTCAACACAGTGATACACCTACACGACCCGTCTCACGAAACGTTGACACAGAGGGGACACGCTTCACCGCCCCATACCGCTCACCCGTCTCTGCCCGCAACTTCCGGACCAGACGCACCGCCTGATCCTTCTGCTCCCGGGTATACCGACGGTTCGTCGGCGCCTGCAGTTTCTTTGACATAACTCCATCCTCGCTTCCAAGGTAAAGAGTCTCCAAGAAACCCAGGGCGATTCAGAAACCCCAGCCGAACAACTAAACAAACTCGTCGCGGCCAACCCTTGAAACCACCGCCCCAAAGTGACGCAAGAACGGGTGAAAATGAGGGGGCCGGGTGTGTGCCCGGCCCCCCTTGTCGCTACGGCCTGGTCAATCCCGTCACGTCGGCGCCGATGTCCGCCAGTGAGTCGTATAGCAACTCGAGCACGTAGGCCGGGTTGTGGGCGAAGCCGCCCGGGTCCTTCGTTGCGTACTGGTAGTTGTAGGCAGCCCTAAGCAGGCGCGGCGTCCAGGTGGCGTACTGGTTGCCGAAGTTCGCCTCGTCGGGGCTTGCGCTTCCGTCACCGTTGAGGTCGGTAAAGAAGTACGGATAGGCGTGGGCGTCGTACACGATCGGCTGAAGGCCCTCTGTCGAGGAGGCATACGCCTGCATCGCCGTCAGCAGCGCTTCGCGCATCGTGGTGATTTCATCGGCGATGCCCTCGGCCTCGTCGCCGTCACCATCGAAGTCGCCGGCAGTGATCCGGATGTCCTTCAGGTCCTCTTCGGAGTTCGTCCCCTGATGGCAACCTCCGCAGGCCTCAACCTGAACCTGGAGCGTGTGGGAACTGTGGCAACCCGTGCACGTGGCGATCGGGTGGTCGTTGGCTCCGGCATACGTCTGTCCGGCGTACTGGTAGCCACCCGCAGCTTCGCTACCGAAAAGGGTGGCACCCGCCGGCAGGTAGTGCACGTTGACAAATCCCAGTGCGTCGCTGACCGAGTCGGGCCCCGTGTCGCCGATTCGGCGATCAACGCTGGAACCAGACTCACGGCCCTGATGGCAGCTCATGCAGAGGTTGGTGTTGGCGTCGCCGCTGTCGACTGTTGCTCCGCTCGGGAAGGTGACGTCGAGCACTTCATACCGGGTCCACTCGCTCGTGCTGTCGTGGCACGTCGAGCAGTTGAACCCGTTGGAAGTCGGCTGGGTGATCGTCACGCCTTCCTGCAGGTACAGCGGCAGGCCCTCCGTGGAGTGGCAGCGCGAACAAGATGCAGGCACTGCGCCGTCCTCGTCCCAGTGTCGGAAGGCTTCCTCAGACCCGGCGAAGTGCCCGTGGTCGATGCGGTGCATCGCCGTCATGTCGATGGGCGACGAGATGGCTTCGTTGAGGTTCTCGATCGAGTCGTACATCAACTCCAGGATGTACTTGCCGCCGTGGGCGAACGCTCCCGGGTCCTTGAGGGAAACCTGATAGTTGTACGCGGCTTTGAGGAGGCGCGGGGTCCAGGCGGCGAATCGCTCGCCGGCCTCATCGAAGAAGTACGGGTAGGCATTGGCGTCGTAGGTGATGCCGGTTCCCGCCACCTCGGAGGCGTAGGCCTCAATGGCCTGAAGCAGCAGCTCCCGCACGCCCTCGAGTTCGTAGTAGATGCCCTCTTCGAGGTCGCCGTCTCCGTCGAAGTCGACGAGTGATCCCGGCATGCGGACATCGCGGAGATCCTCGATCGTGGCGACACCGGTGTGGCACGTCGAGCATTCGGCGATCTTCAGTTCCAGCGTGTGGGGATCGTGGCACTGAATACAGGTCGAGTATCCCTCGACGTGGACGAAGAACGCATCGTAGGTCTTGCCCTCGTACTCATAACCACCCTTGGCTTCGGTGCCGTATTTGGTGGCGGCGGCCGCGAAGTAGTGGATGTTTCGGAAACCCAGGTCTTCGGAGACGGTGTCCTCTTCGACGCCCGCTTCGGTGATCGAAGCGTCCACGCTGATCTTGGACTCACGGCCCTGGTGGCAGTTCATGCAACGGGATTCGTCGCCGAGGCCGGTGAGCTCGAGGCCCGACGGCATCACGACGCTGTCCAGAGAAATCGTGACATCGTTGTGGCACGCCTCGCATTGGATTGTGGTCCCGATCGCCGCGTCGGCTTCAACGCTGCCGAACGGGCTGCCGTCTGCTCCGAGGAAGTCGAGGTGACCGGGGGTGCTGTGGCACTTCGCGCAACTGGTCGGAATGAGCTGGGGGTCGTCCTCGTTCCAGTGCACGAACGCTTCAGCCGTGTCGTTGTTGTGACCAGATCCGACCCAGGCGGCCAGGAACGGAACCACGAGCTCGGATTCCACCGGCTCGCCGGCCGGCGGAGCTGTGGTTGGTGTTGCCCCTTCCGCACCCGTAGTGGTGGTGGTGTCGTCGGCGCTGCTCGTGCAGGCCGCCAAGACCATCAGCAGGGCGACAAGCACAACCAGGCGTGTGTGTCGAAATCGACTCATGCTTCCTCCCCGGGAGCTACTCGACTCGTGTACCGACATAATGACGGATCCGCGCGCAAATCGCGTAGGGTCATTCGACCCATGTGAAAGGGCGCACGAGCTTGGGAATTGCTACAAGGCAACGTAGGGGACCGAGCCGGATCAGCTTCGATCGCGCACAACGCGCCAGGCCACCGTCGCCAACCAGACGAGGACGACGAAACCGACAAAGATCCCGCCGAGAATGAGCAGGATCGTGACACCGCTCGTGGTCTCCGGGACCGGGACCTCGGCCGCGGCGTGAATCCCCTGTGCAGGAATCTCGATACTCCCGGAGTGGCATGCGTTGCAGGAAGCTTGAACCTCAGTCGATACCGAGTCAGTGCTGCCGGTTGTGTGCGGATCATGACACTCGAAGCACAACAAACCACCAGACTCCTCATGCAGTTCGTCTGCCACTTTGCCGTAGTGATCCCGGTGACACATCTCGCAGGAGCTGGCTTGCTGTTCTGAGAACTCGACCAGGCTTCCGGCGGTGAGATCAGGGTGAGGGACACCGGTGATGTCAAGATGACAGTTGCGGCAGGCCACTCCTGTTCGACCATGCACTGAATCTTCGTACTCGCCTCTATATACGACCAGTCGCAGCGTCTCGTCGGATGGCAGTTTCACGGACAAGTCCGACTGCTGATGGCAGCCGAGGCAGGTGTCGGTCTTCCAGAACGGATCATCTCGTCCGGGGAGTTCCTGGGCGTGGGCGGCCGCCTGACTCGTCCACAACACCCATGCGAGAGTCAAAAGAGTCAACCAGGCCAGTCGCAGGACCGTGCGTGTCAGCTCGTTTGTTCTCTGCATCCCTGTCTCCCCTACAGGATCCTACGCCGGACCCATGTTCGTCCGACCTTCCGGCGGCGCATAGGAGCCTAGTTCCCCGACCGTGGGGCCAGGTGTCCCGGGCACCCCATCATGAGCCCGCCAACGCCTTCTCCAACTCGACCACCAGTTCATCGTATGTGACCGGGCCTGTGAATTTGTGCGTGACGAGCCCCTCCCGGTCGATCACGAACGTCTCCGGAACTCCGAACGTGCCGAACTCGACCCCGGCCCTGGCATCGGGGTCGTTGAGATAGGTGTAGTTGGTTCCCCACCCGAGCGCGTCCAGGAACCTGCGAGTGTCGTCCGGCGCGTCGCTGGTGGCTATTCCAATGAATCGCGCGCCCCGGTCGGCGTAGTCGGCGGCGGCCGCAGTGAGATGGGGGTGCTCGTCGCGACAGGCGGGGATGCACCACGAGGCAAAGAAGTTGACGACAACCACACTGCCGCGAAGTTCCGAGATGGACATGGGGCCGGAGATGGCGTCCTGCTCGAGAACCTCAAGTTCGACGTTCGGGGCGGGTTTCCCGATGAGCGGGGATTCGACGACCCGGGGGTCAACGCCGAACCGGCTGTTGAACACGAGCGCCAGCGCGATGAACGCAACTGCCGCGATGCCGGTGGTTATCCACAGTTTGAGATTGCGTTGCTGAGCGTCCGGGGTCGGCTCGACGGCGAGGTCGGTATCGGTCATGAGCCTTCGCCCGCTGCGACGTCGAGCGCCGCCTGGATTTCGAGAACCACGGTCTCCGGCAAATCGGGCGTGGCGAGTACCGATTCCAAGTAGGGGGCCCCTGCGGCCGGGTCGCCGAGGTCGTAGACCAGCATCATGCCCAGGAAGTACTGAGCTTCGATATTGGCGGCGTCGCGCTCGAGTGCCAGGCGCATGTAGTCGGCAGCCTTGGTGAGCTCTCCGATTTGGAGGTTGAGAAAACCGAGTCCCACGTTGGCCCGGGCTACCTCGCCGTCGGTGGCGCCTTCGGCCTCGGCGACGGCCCGGTAATGCTCGATCGCCGACATGGCGTCTCCGACGTCTGCGTAGCAATCGGCCAGCGCCAGACGAAAGCCGTTGTCGGAGTGATTGGTCAACGCGCCGGCCAGTTCCGCGCAGGGGCCCTCGCCGCTTGCGGTTGTCACCTGGGTGCCCACCGCGGCCGGATCCGGCTGTGCCGAATTCTGCACCGAGATGAGAATCACGACGAGGGCGACGATGAGAATTCCGGCGCCGACCAGCAGGCGCGTATTGAGGTCGCTCGATTTCCCGGCAGGCTGCCCCGTCTCGCTCGGAGCTCGTTTGGTCGAACCCGGCGCCTGAGCCGAGGCGGGCGACTTCTTGCGGGCTGGCGGTGGGCCGAGTGTGGCCAGTTCGGCCTCGGCCGCGCCAAGTTCAGCCTCGTAGCCGCTCCGGAGTCCTGCCGCGGTGGCTGCGTCGATCTCACCGTCTTCCACCTGCTGGGCCAGTTCTTCGAGATCGGTCAGGGCGAGTTCCTTGCGGGCGGCGGCTCGGTCGTACGACTCCTGGTTGAAGTTGCTCACTGTTTCACCTCATCGGTTTTTGGCACCGGCGTCTTGCGCCGGGAGAAGATCATGAAGAAGCCTGCGACTACTGCCAGGATCGGGAGCAGCCAGACGAGCAGAGTGTTCCCGGAGAACGGTGGGTCGATGACGATGCTGTCGGTGTACCGCTCGGAGAAGTAGTCGATGATCTGCCGGTCGGACCACCCGTCTGCGATTCGCTCTTCGACGACGTCCATCATCGCCCTGGCAGTTTCGGACGGTGAATCGGCGATAGCGACGCCCTGGCAGACCGGGCACTTGACCCGACTGCCGATAGACCGGGCTCGATCTTCATCCGTACGGTCGCCCTGGACGAGACCGACCACGACAACGACCGCCAGGCCGATGGTCACCACGGCCGCCACGATTTTGCGGATCGAATCAGACACGGGTGTCGTCCGGCACGATCGACCGCTCGGGCTTCTTGACTGCGAATCCCCAGACTCCGGCCGCAGCCGCCAGGAACCCACCCACCCAGATCAACCAGATGAACGGGAACCAGTAGACCTCGAGGACCACGGTGGAAGGATCGATACTGCGGAGTGAGAGGTAGAGATCGCCGGTGAACATTGTGTCGACCTCCGGGGTGGCGATGGACTCGCGGGTGTTCCCGTACTGGTTGAGGCGTGGCTGGTACTTGCCGACGACCGACCCCTCCCGGGTCACGGTGATGTCTGCACCGGTGACAAACCGGCCGGGTTCCTGCCGGCTGAACGCCTCCTCATAGGTCACCTCGAATCCGGCGAAGTTGACGGTGTCGCCGGCGTCGATAGAAATCGTGGCCGTCTCCGACAAATTCGCAGAGAAGGCGATGCCCAGCGCCAGGATTGCGACACCCAGGTGGGAGATCTGCCCGCCCCAGTAGTGCGGGTCGCCACGCATGATCCGTACGGCAGCCTGTCTCCGTCCAATGCCGAGCTTGCCTGCCCGGATCCCGGCCGAGTTGTAGAGGTTGTGGATGATCACACCCATGACGAATACCGCGGTCAGGACACCGAGCAGCAGGAACGAATTCCCGTAGCCGAACACGACGGCCAGCGCCGCGGCACCGAGGGCCACCCGGAAAGGCCAGCGAATCCGCTCCCAGACGACTCGGGCACTCGCCGCCCGGTAGGGCGAGACCGGTCCGATCCCCATCGCCAGCAACAAGAGGAAGGACAGCGGGATCGCCATGCGATCGAAGAATGGACGTCCGACGCCCACCGTCGAGTTGGAGAACGCCTCGACGAAGAGCGGGTAGAGCGTCCCGGTCAGCACCATGAACGCGAACACCGTCAGGAGAAGGTTGTTGAACAAGAACACCCCTTCCCGGCTGCTGAGCGAATCGAGCCGGGGCGAAGAGGCGATGGTGTGGGCGCGGGTGGCGAAGAGCCCGAGCGATCCCAGCAGCACGACCACCAGGAAGATCAACAGGGCCGGCCCGATGGCGGATTGAGAGAAGCTGTGGACCGAGACGATCACTCCGGAGCGGGTCAAGAAGGTACCGAGAATCGTGAGGGCGAAGGTGGTGATCACGAGGACGAAGTTCCACGATTGCAGCATCCCGCGCCTGGCCTGTACGACCGACGAGTGCAAGAAGGCCGTCGCTACCAGCCACGGCATGAAGGAGGCATTCTCAACCGGATCCCACGCCCAGTAACCGCCCCAGCCGAGCACTTCATACGACCAGAGCCCACCGAGCACGATGCCGGCGGTGAGGAACATCCAGGCGAACACCGTCCAATTACGGGTCCGGGTCAGCCAGTCCGCCCCGGTCGTCCGAAGGATGAGCGCCGAGATGGCAAACGCAAAGGGGACGCTCAGCCCGACATAGCCGACGTAGAGCGTTGGGGGATGCAGCGCCATGAGCCAGTGGTTCTGGAGCAGTGCGTTGGCACCGCGCCCTTCGATCGGGGAGGAGATCACGTTGGCGAGAATCGCGTTCTCGCCGGTCACGCAACCGACCCCGTCGCTGAACGTTTGTACGCAGCGGGCGAAGGGGTCGGAGATCGTGGCCATCAGCCCGAAGAAGTAGAGGGAGATGAGACCCATGATCGCCAGAGCACCGGCTGCGAGCCGGTCGCCGGTTTGGCTACGGAAGAACCGCGCGTACACGGCGAATGTGAAGCCGGCCAGAACCAGGCCCCACAACACGATCGATCCCTCCAGGGATGCCCATCCCGAAGCGAACTTGAAGAGAAACGGGGTGGTGGATGACGAGTTGTTGGCGATGTACTTGATCGAGAAGTCGTCGGTGAGGAGCCCGAGTTCCAGGAAGAATATTGCGCCGACGGCTCCGGACAAGAACAGGATGACGGGCAACCCCAGATACCCCTTGTTCGCCCGCTCCGGATCTCGCATGGCGATGAAACCCCGCACGGTGATACCGAGCGCTCCCACCACTGCGGCGAGGATCGAGAGATATCCGAGGGTCGCGTTCATTGTGCTGTGCCTTCCTCCATGGGGATCACCGTTTGAATGAGCCGTTTCAGCGGCGATTCAGGGTCGGTCCCCCGTTTCTCATTCCAGAGGATACGGGTATATCGGAAACACACCAACAGCGCAAAGTCCTCGCGCACCGGTGTCCTTGGGCCCTGCCTGGTGGAAACCAGCTCATGGAAACCTAGGAAGGTGATGAACGGGAGGCAGCAGGTGGTGGCAACCCGGGCGCGCGTTTCGGCGCCGGGGGCTGCGGGCGTACACTCGTCTGTCATGTCCACACCTCCCACAGTGCAGCTGCACGGCGTCGCCGTTCGATACGGCCGGGTTCCGGTATTGAAAGGCGTGGAACTGGCGGTGCCGTCCGGAGAAGCAGCCGGGATCGTCGGGCCGAATGGTTCCGGCAAGTCGACGCTGCTGCGGGTGCTGGCCACTTTGCTGCGACCGACGGAGGGGTCGGTGGCGGTGTTCGGTACCGAGATGGGCGAATCGACCGCTTATGCGATCCGGCGCCGGATCGCCCTCATCGGCCATCAGCCGGCGCTCTACCCGCAGTTGACCCTGCGTGAGAACCTCTCCTTCGTCGCCCGGTTGTCGGGTCATACAGACGAGCGGGTGGATGAGATGCTCGACGTGGTCGGGCTGGGTGGGGCGAAACACCGGCGGGCGGAGCAGTCGTCGCATGGGATGCAGCGACGCGTGGAGTTCGCCAGGGTGATTCTGACCAGGCCGGATCTACTGCTGCTCGACGAGGCCCACGCCGGACTAGATCGGGAAGCCGCGCAGCTGGTCGACGCCGTGGTCGACAACGTCCGTTCGCGCGGCGGCGCCGCCGTCTTCGTTTCGCACGAACTCGACCGCATGTTGCCGCTGGTGCAATCGACCTATGAGCTGACCGGTGGGACCGTGATCGCGGGGAGGTCACGATGAGCGGTCCATCGTTCTGGGGTCAGGCATACGAGATCGTTCTGAAGGATCTGCGGGTCGAGGGCCGAACCGGCGAGGTCCTGAACATCACCATCCCGTTTGGAGCGGTTGCACTGCTCCTCATTCCGCTGGCAATTGGAACCGACCGGCCCCTCATCGCCTCGATCGGACCCGGAATGTTCTGGGTCGTGACCCTGCTGTTCGGGATGCTGGTCACCTTTCGACAGTCGGCCACGGAAAGCGCGGCCAATCGCGAGATGATGGTGTTGCTCGGCGTTGACCCGGCCGCGCAGTTCGCAGGCAGGGTGGTGGCGAGCTTCCTCCTGTTGCTCGTGTTCGAAGGAGTGCTCGCTCCCGCCACCATCATCCTCTACAACCCGGACCCGGTAGACGGGTGGGCGATCCTGATCCTGGTCCTTGTGCTGATGGCCGTCGGCCTGGCGCTCATCGGCACGCTCGCCTCCGGTATCACCGCCGGTCTGCGCTCTCGCAACACGCTGGCACCGCTGCTGGTGGCACCACTGGCTCTCCCGTTGCTCGTCGGAGCATCACAGACGTATGAAGCGTTGGCGCAGAAGTCAAGTATCCTCACTCCCATCCTTCTGCTACTTGCCGTGGTACTCGGGCTGGCAGTGGTAGGTGTGCTGACCGCCCGATTTCTCGAGGAGGCCTCACGTTGAATAGACATCGAATACTCGGGTTGACCGCCCTGGCGGCGGTTCTGGTCGGCTTCTACTTCGGTGGCCAGGCGCCGCTCGATCAGTTGCAGGGCGAATACACCCGCATCATGTACGTCCACGTTCCTTCTGCGTGGCTTGCCTACCTCTCGTTTCTCGTGACGTTCGGCGCCTCGATCCTGTGGCTGGCGAGACGCAAGCCCGTTTACGATCGAATTGCCGAGTCGAGCGTTTCGGTCGGTGTGTTCTTTACCGCACTGGCGCTCATGACCGGCATGATCTGGGGTTACCCGGTGTGGGGGACGTTCTGGGACTGGGGCGACGCCCGCATGATGACGACCGCCCTCATGTTCTTTGTCTACCTCGGGTACCTGGCCTTGCGCCGCAGCATTCCCGACCCGGCCATGCGGGCGACGAGATCCGCGGTGCTGGGCATCGTCGCCTTCTTCCTCGTGCCGCTGTCGTACGTTTCGGTGATCATCGTGCGCACGCTGCACCAGGGGATCACGGTGGTGCGACCGGACTCTCCGATCGATGGGGAGATCCTGCTGGCGTTGCTCAGCAACGTCGGAGCCTTCACTGTGGTCTATCTCGCTTTCATGAGCGTCAAGACGGCCATTGCCAGGGGCGAGGAAGAACTCGAAGAACAGTCCGCCGCCGCTGATGCCACCCCCGCCGGTGCCGCTATCACGGCTCCCAATCTCGAGAAGGTGCGTGATGTCTAACGGATGGGTCGTTGTTGCCTACACAGTGGTGTACGGCTTCATGATCGGATATGCGGCGTTTTTGACGGTGCGCTTGCGTAGCGTCCGCCGCCGGGTGGAGGGCTGACATGACTCGATATCGCTGGTTCGTACTACCCGCCATCGGAGCGATCGTCGTGATCATCGGATGGATGGTGTTTCTCAGCCTCGGCGAGAACCTCGTCTACTACTTGACGCCCAACGAGGCGGTCGAGCAGAGGGCCCAATTCCCCGATGGTGAGCGGTTCCGACTCGGCGGTCAGGTCGAAGCCGGGACGCTGGTGGCCACCGCCGACGGAGTGGAGTTCACGGTGTCGGACGGCGCCCATGAAGTGCACGTCGTGCACGAGGGAGCTCCGCCGGAGCTGTTCCGCGAGGGCGTCGGTGCGATCGTCGAGGGCGCCTGGGACGGTGACGTATTCCGCAGCGACCAACTGGTCGTCAAACACGACGAGCAGTATCAAGCACCTGAGGACGAAGGCCACCCCTACGAGGTCCCGACGGACGCGTAGCGAGTCGCGGGTCGCGGGTCGCGGGTGGCCCCCTCTGCCTCGAGAGGGTCGCGAGTCGCGGGTCGCGTGTCGCGAGTGCCCATTGGGGGGTGGCGGGTCGTTTGATGTGTTCTCTCCTCACGGAGTGGGGGGAGTCCTGGAGGGAGCGGAGCGACTGGAGGGGAGGGGGGCTGTGCGTCGCGAGTGCCCTTCTGCCTCGAGCGGGTCGCGGGTCGCGTGTGGCGGGTGGCCCCTCTGCCTCGTGGATTCGGCATCTCCCCCGTTTCGGCGGGGGAGAAACGCGTTGGGGGTCGCGGGTTTGGGTTGACGTGTTCTCCCCTCACGGAGAGAGGGTCGCGTGTCGCGAGCTTCAGCGGGGGAGAAACGCGTGAGGGGGCGACTAGTAACTCGCGACTAGGAACTCGCGACTAGTTCCCCGGTTCCACGACTGCTCGCCAGTCCGGGTTGTCCGGGGCGTCTTCTTCCAGCGAGCGCAAGTAGGTCGCGATGCCCGTGATTTGCTCCAGGGTCAGTGGACCGCCGAAGTCGATCGAGTAGGCGCCCATCTGGGAGCCCGGGACGCCGACCGAGACGAGGCTGATGATCTGGGCGTCGGTGGCGGCTTCGAGGAACTGCTTCGAGTTCAACGACGGACCGATTTGTCCGTCCAGCCCGTTTTCGCCGTGGCAGGCGGCGCACTGGCCGACGAACAGTTCCTCGCCCTGCGCAGCCAGCTCCTCCGTCAGTAGCTGACGCGCCTCCTCACGGTTGGTGGGTTCCAGCAGCCGGTAGGCCGGGAAGGCCAGCACCAGGACGACCATCAGGGCCAGTCCGGCTTGCATCCACTTGACGGTCGATTGCTCGAGTTCCTGATCAACCGGTCGCTCACCCATGCGAGCTGTCCTCACACGATGGCCCTCGTACGGGTTCGTTGAGGGTCTCCACACCGATCGCCGGTCCGGATATCAGTGTTCCGGTGTCGACGTAGACGATGCCGTCGATCGTCTCGAACTCGTAGCGGTCCATTCCGCGCGGGGTCGGTCCTGAGCGGTACTCGCCCGCCCGGTTGAAGACCGATCCGTGGCACGGGCACTCGAATTGTCCGGACGAATCGCACCACGGCACCCGGCAACCGAGGTGCGGACACTTCTCGGAGAGGGCTACGACCTCACCGTCGATCCTGGTGAGGTAGGTTCTGGCGGCGCGGATGGATTCGACGGTGGCGTCCGGCACCGTGTCGGCTGCCTTTGTCTTGATGATCCCACCGAACCCTCCGGTGATCCGGGGCTGCAGGATGTCCCAGGTGGTCCAGCCCCCGGCGACGCCGATGAGGGCCGCTCCCCACTTCCAGGCCCTGGACAGGAATTCTCTCCGACCGATTCCGTTGCTCATAACTCTCCGTACCACTCTTGCCAGGGCCACACCCAACCCCAGTTGGGGCCGCGGAAGGCGAATCCGATAATCGTCAGGATTATCCACACGACCATGAAGATCGTGAAGGTCGCCACCGCCACCTTGCGGAAACGTGGCTCGATCGTAGAAGTCCTGTCGACGTATGGAAGCGCGAAGAGCCCGAGGACGATGGCGCCCGGAACCAGCACACCGGCCACCAGCGGGTGGAACAACGCCAGCAGTTCCTGGAGCGCCGCGAAATACCAGGGGGCTTTCTCCGGGTTCGGCGTCAGTGTGGGGTTGGCGATCTCACGTAGCGGGGCATCGAAGAAGATGGCGAGAACCAGAACGACGGCGATGACCACCAGCGCCGCCACGGCGTGGCGGACGAGCAGATGCGGCCAGACCATGACCGGCTCCTGCTCGCTCAGAACCTTGCGGTCGCCGCCGGGTGGCTTGCCGGGAACAACCCCGAGCACCCGTTGTCCGGCGATGATCTCAGGATTCTCCTGATCGGGTCTAGGCGTCGACATCAACACCCTCCTTCGCCGCGTCGAGCATGCTGTCTTTGCGCCATCTCCACAAATGGATCGTGATGAGGAGGACGACGGCCGTGGGTAGCACGGCGACATGCAGAACGTAGAACCGCAGCAGCGTCGACGATGCAACTACCGGCCCACCCAGCATCATCTCCTTGACGGTGTCTCCGATCAGCGGGACGAAGGCGGCCATCTCGGTGCCGACCGTGACAGCCCAGTAGGCGAGCTGGTCCCAGGGGAGCAGGTAGCCGGTGAAGGAAAGGAGCAGCGTGAGCACGAGGAGGATGACGCCGACACCCCAGTTGAATTCACGCGGTTTCTTGTAGGCGCCCCGGTAAAACACCCTTGCCATGTGCGCGGCGACGACCAGCACCATGAGGTGAGCCGACCAGCGGTGGACGTTACGGATGTACTGGCCGAAAGCCACCCGGGTCTGCAGGTTGAGGATGTCGCCGTAGGCCTGGGCAGGCGACGGGACGTAGAAGAACATCAGGTAGATGCCCGACACTAGAAGAGATCCGAACAGGACCAGCGACGCCACACCGAGATACCAGGAGTAGCGGAACGTGATCTCCTTTCGGCGCACCTTCACCGGATAGATGTGCAGGAAGAAGTTCGCCCAGTGTCCGGCCGCCTGATCGCGTTCAGTGGTTCGGTCGGTGGCACGCCAGATCGAACGACCAATGATGCTCTCGCGGATTCGTTGTCCCAACGTCATACCCGTGCTCCCAAGGTCGGCACTCCCACTCCGGTCCATAGCCCCATCGACAACGCATCCGTCGGGCATCGCTCTATGCACAGCGCGCAGCGGATGCAGCTCTGCTCGTTCAACATTAATGCCGTGCCACCCGCCTCGTCCGGGTGAATGTCCTCAGAAGGCACCAGCGAGATCAGGTCGAGCGGGCAGACGTCGGCGCACAGCGCGCACAGCACACAGATGTCCGTGTCGAGGAGGATGTTGGCGAAGCAGCGCAGACACCTCTGTGCCTCACACCTGGCCTCTTCGATGGTGAACCCTGTTTCGACTTCTGCCAGACCGATGCGCCGGTCGGTCGGCAGCGTGGGTACGGCGACCCGGGGGACCCGGTCGTAGACGTCGTCGAGACGGTGGAATTGGTCAAGCTGCACCATGGTTCCGGCATCTTGCTCGGCGAAGCTGCCACCGAATGCCTCGTGGATCTCACGGGCCGCGATCCGGCCGTCTGCTATCGCGTCGATGAGGGTGCGCGGGCCTCTGGCCGCGTCGCCACCGGCCCATACCATCGGAAGTGAAGTCGCCAGGCTGTCGTCACCCACCTGGATGGTCTTGCGAGGACTGAGCTCCGGACCATTCGCCCCCAGCGCCTCAACGTCGATGGCCTGGCCGATCGCCATGATGATTGTGTCGGCCTCTAGCGTCACTCGATCGGCGTCATCGAATTCAGGAGAGAAGCGGCCGTTCTCGTCGAATACGCGCGTGACCCCGATCGTCTCTATGCCGGTGACCTTGCCATCTGCGGTGAGGATCCGGGCGGGGCCGCGGCGGTTGACGAACTTGATGTCCTCGTGCTCCGCTTCTTCGACCTCGAACTCCGAGGCCGGCATTTCGTGTTTGGCCTCCAGGGACATGATGGTGATGTCCTGGGCGCCCGTCCGCGCAGCCGTTCGGGCAACGTCGAGGGCTTCGGTCATTGAAGAGCGCCCGTCCTCTTCGTCGTATTCAGCGTGGCGGCGGGCAATCTCATCGTATGTTGCAGCTCGCAGGGCGGTCCTGGCGGCATCCATCGCCACGTCGCCGCCACCGATCACGACGACCTTCTGGCCGACCTCGGTAGCAAAACCCTGGTTGGCGTTGATGAGATACTCGATCGCCTTCAAGACCCCGTCTGCGTCGTGGCCTTCGAGGTCGAGGCCGCGCCCCAGGGTCGCCCCAATAGCCACGAATACCGCATCGTGGCGTCGGCGGGCGTCGTCGAGTGTGATGCCTTCGCCGAGTTTCGTGTTCAAACGCACCTCAACACCCAGATCGGTGATGGCTTTGATCTCCGCCGCCAGAAGGGATCGATCCAGGCGGTACTCGGGGATCCCGAGCAGCATCATGCCGCCGAGTTGCCCGGTGGCTTCATACAGGGTGACGGCGTAGCCGAGACGGCGGAGGTCGTGGGCGGCAGCCAGGCCGGCCGGGCCCCCTCCGACGATACCGACGCTCTGTGGTCGCGACTCGAGTGGGGGAGCGGCGACCTGCTTGTAGGTGTCCATGCCCGCTTCCACACCGAATTGATCGGTGACGAACCGCTTGAGTGCCCGAATGGCAATGGGCTTGTCGATTTCGCCGCGGCGACAAGCGTCCTCGCAGGGAGCCGCACAAACCCGTCCGCAGACGGACGCAAACGGATTGGGGAGGCGAGCAGTCAGGTAGGCCAGTTCATCCTGTCCGTCTGCGATGGCGGCGACGTACATGCCGGCATTCGTGTTGACAGGACAGGCGGCGAGACAGGGGATGTTCTCGTCGAAGAAATGAAGTTTCTCCATACCAGATGCTCCGTCGTCGACACCCTACTGCGCCAGTCCCCGCACGCGGCCGGGGTGCGAAGGAGAGTAGCAAACCGACCCGACGGGACGTTTATTCGCCCCGGGCCGAACGGCTCGTACTTTGGGTCAAAGTGTCAGATTCCCGAAGACGGGCCATCGAGGTATCGCCAGTTCCTGTGCTCCGTGTGGCTGGCGATCGGCAATTGGACAACTGGCAATTGGCAATTGGCTCCCCAACCTCAGCAGCGTGAGATACCCAATGCCCAGCCCTCGAGAACCAGAACCTAAAACCTAGAACCCAGAACCTCTTTTTTTCCAGAACCTCTTCTACTCCTTGGCTCCACTGTTTACCCAGTAGATCAGGATGGCGATCTGTTCTTCGGGCAGGGGAGTCCCCGGCGGCATGAGGGCGCCATTGCGAAGCAGTCGCTGGATCATCGTGCTCTTATCGGCATCGCCCGGTACCACGGCCGGGCCGCTTCTTCCGCTGTTGATCGTTGAGCTGTAGGTGGATGCGTCCCACCCGCCGGCTGACCCGTGGCACGAAGCACAACTGGCCTGCAGAATCGGGAGCACATCCTTCGTCCAGGTGTAGTCGCCGGTTGCCTGTTCGTCGCCGACCGTCACCTCGGTGGTTGCTCCTCCGGCGATCCACTGTTCGATCAATGTGATCTGGGCATCCGGCAGCGCTCCGCCGGGTGGCATCAAGTTACCCTCGCCGAGGAGGCGCTGCATCAGGATACTCCCGTCGGGATCGCCGGGCACGACGGCCGCACCGCTGTCCCCGCTCTCGATGACCGACTCCATGGTGGCGGCATCCCACCCTCCGGACGTTCCGTGACAACCGGCGCACGATGCCTGGAATATCGGTGCAATGTCGCGTGCGTAGACGATCGTCTCAATCGCTCCGCGTCCGCCCAGCGAGCGGATGTGGTCGACGAGTCCCTGGATCTGATCGGCGGTGAGGACCTCGCCCCAGGCGATCATAGAAGTGGCAGCATGGCCGAGGTCGATGGCCTCGTGGAGTTGCTCATCCGTGAAGGAATCCTGGAAGTCTGCCGAGACCAATGAGGGTCCGACCAAGCCCGGTCCGCCCGCACCGTCCATGCCGTGGCATTGAGCGCAGAAAGCGGTGTACACCTGTGTACTCCCTCCTGCGACCGGCCCGCGGACGAGATCCGGCGGGAACTCTACCGGTGGGTCTGCCTGCCACGAACGGAGGAAGGCCACCAGGGCTTCGACCTCGTCCTCGGTGAGCGGTCCGCCCTCGCTCTCGAGGAACGGCGACATGCCCTGATCGGGTTGTCCCCTCGAGATGATCGCCCGCAGCGTGAGATCGTCGCGAGTCTCCAGATACAACGCTGTGCTGATCGGGGCGATGATATTGACCGGATCCGAGGGGTTCGGCCCGCCTTCCCCGAAATCGCCGTGGCAGGACGAACACAATCGGCCGAACAGTTGCTGACCGATGAGGATCGGGGTGCCGCGACTGGCTTCGAGGGTGTAGGTGGTGAGTGCGGTGAGTTGTTCCTCTGTGAGGACATCTCCCCACAGGGGCATCGAGCGGTGTTCTGCGCCGTCGGCGATGATGTTGTAGGCGGTCTCGATGTCGGGAGCGCTCGGCACGCGAACACCGTGACAGCTCGAGCAGTGCTGTGCAAACAGTTGCTCGCCTTGGGGAGCTGCAGATGGTTCGTAGACAAACAGGGCCAGTTCGGTGATCTGGTCTTCCGGCAGGACGTCCCGCCATTGGGTCATGTCGAGGTGGTTGCCGCCCTGGCGGATGATGGCCTCGAGTTCGTCTCGCCCGCCGTCCCAACTGATCGAGTTTCCGTGGCACTCCGAGCAATAGAGCGTATAGAGGCGCTGCCCGTCCGGAGCGAGTAGGAAGTTGAGGAGCGCGGTGCGGTCCGGACCAAAGAGGAACTCGGACCATTCGGGGATGTCGAGGCCGGTGTGGGGCGCATAGCCCGTGCCCAGGTTCAGGGCGTTCTGGAGTTCGAATGGGCTGGCGGCGGCGAGGTCACTCGAATCATGGCACGCGGCACAGTTGGCGGTGAAGATCGCCCCGCCCTGAGGCGACACCAGGAAACCTGCCAGGGCGTCGATTTCGTCGGTGGACAGGGTGGCCGCGAAGGCGGGCATTCCCTCGTGGCCACCTGCAATCGTCTCATGCAGATTGATCCCGATCGGGACATCGATGGAAGTGCCGTGGCACACGGAGCAATTCTCGGTGAAGAGAGCGGCGGCGTTGATGGCGCCGGTCACGTCGGCCGGTGCCGGGGTTTCCCGGATGGACTGGACGGTGAGAAACCCCATGGCTACCACGGCGACGCCGGTTGATGCCATCACCCAGTTGCGGCTACGGAAGTGTCGGAGCTTGGTCCTGTCCAGGTACGGCATGGCGAAGAGAACGGCGAATCCGAGGGCGGGCAGGAGGATGACGCCGACGAACTCGAGGTTGCCGGGGAAATACTTGAGCAGTTGGAAGAGCCAGAGGAAGTACCACTCGGGTCGAGGGGTGTATTCGGAATCCGATGGGTCGGCGCGTTCGTCCAGGGGCGCGCCACCGAAGTAGGCGAGACCGATTAGGACGATGAGGACGATGAGGGCAACCAGGACGTCCTTGAACACCGCATCCGGAAAGAACGGAATCCCTTTCTTCTTGTCCTTGGCGTACTCCTCTAGGTACTCGGCGCGATCCTCCGGTTTCATGCCTCGACCTCCACATCGGGCTCTTCAGCCGCCTCTTCAGCAGTGGGAGGTGCGCTGATACCGATCCGGACGACGAGGAACATATGGATCCCCAGGAGTATCAAGAGCACCGAGGGGAGCACCCATACATGAGTCCCGTAGAACCGGGTCAGGGTCACCGCCGACAGTTCTTCACCGCCGCGGGCGATCCGGAGGAGCCAGTCGCCGATGACGGGTGTGACCTCCAGCATTCGGGTACCAACGGTCGTGGCCCAGTAGGCCTTCTGATCCCACGGCAGCAGGTACCCGGTGAAACCGAAGGCCATCGTGACGGCGAGGAGGCCGAGTCCCGTGAACCAGGTGATCTCGCGGGGGAACTTGTAGGCGCCGTGGAAAACTACACGCAGCATGTGGAGTCCGGCCAGGACGACCATGGCGCTGGCCCCCCAGTGATGCAGACCTCTGATGAGCCAGCCGGCCGTGATTTCGTTCGTTATGAAGGCAACGCTGTTGTAGGCATCCTGCGGACTCGGCACGTAGTAGATGGTGAGAAGGATGCCGGTCAGAATCTGGTTCACCGTGACCAGGAGCGTGGCGCTACCCAGCGTGTACAACCAGTTGACCTTGGGGATATTGCGGAGGGCCAGCGCCTTCCATATCGGCTTCCATCCCATCCGCTCCTCGAACCAGGCGCTGACCTTCTCGATCATGCTTCGATCTTTCCCACAACGAAGAGCTGGCCGTCCTCAACGGAAAGCTCGTATTGGTCGAGAGCCCTGGGAGGTGGACCTGACACAACGGTGCCCGTCTTCGAGAAGACGGCGTTGTGGCACGGACAGAAGAACTCCTCCTCGTCGTCGACCCAACGCACCCGGCATCCCAGGTGTGTACAGACGTTGGACATGGCCGTGAAGTTGCGGCCGTCGTCGGTGGAGACGTAGAAGGCCAGCTCCTCGGCTTGTGTGACCCACCCGGTCTTGCGCTCAATGGTTGCTTTGAAGAGGGTGGGTTCCCCGATGGGGACTTTGCTGATCGGTCCGAGTGGGATTGCCTCGACGCCGAGACCACCGCGAGCTTTGGCGGGAGAAATGAGGTAGGCGACGGTCGGTATTCCCATCAGGGCGCCGATCCCACCGACGATCGAGGCGGTGGCGCGACTCAAAAACGTCCGACGGCTCATTCCTGCCACAGCGGCTCCCGATGTAGTTGAGTTGTTCCTCTCCGCCCCTCACCGTATTGCCACAGGTCACGGCGGTACAGGGTCCAACGGCCCTTGAAGTTGGGACTCCGGACCGTCGCCGATCATAGATCGAGCGGGCCGGCGAGGAGGTCGATTGCGAGGGAATCAAGGGAATGCCGGAGTACCGGCCCGTCTCGACCATCGATATTGGCGAGCTCAGGAATGAGGGTGTGCGGCTCCAATCCCAGGGCTCTTCGCGCAGAGCGGAGGATGTCCTCGTCCTGCCCGGGTGCGACTCGGTTGATGACAACGTATGGAATCGGCCCCTCCCAGTCGCGGACGAAGTGAGCGGCTCTGATGAGACTCATGGGGGAGGCGTTGCATACGACGATGGCCGCGTCGCTGGTGGCCAGGATCGTGTGATCCGGCCTCCACGGCCCGATATCTGCAACGGTGACCGGGAATGCGGCCAGGACGGCGTCGAGGAGTTCGGCGATTCCGGGTTTGACTGAGAGGTCGGTCCGGAGTGGGACGGGTCCACCGATCGCCGTCAGGTTCCGGCCGGCGGTGCGTGCCACGAGTCGATCCGTCGTGCGGATGGTGTCGACCGTGTCGATGAGGCTTGAGCCCGGTTCCAACCCCAGCCGGAAGGTGATTCCTGGGGCTTCGGTGTCGAGGTCGACGATGGCGGTCGAGGTGCGTTCGGCGATGGCGTGCGCGACGGAGACGGCGATTTCCGTTCGACCGGGAGCCCCTCTTGGGCCGGTGACCGAGATGAGCCGACCCCTGCTGACGGCTGCCAGGGTCTGAGCCGCCACTGATGAAGCCGTAGCCAGCAGGTCCTCCGGGGTGGTTGTGTCCGGCAATGCGACGTCGACGCCGCCACGACGAAGGAGTTCGTGTCCCGGTCCGTCGCCGGTTGGATAGATGCCGATGACGTGCGTTCCGCTCCGACGTATCGAACGGATGCGATTGGACGTTATCCACGAGGTTTCGGATCCAACCACCACGATGTCGAGGGGTGCGGCCCGCTCCAGGTCTTGTGGTTCATATGCCCTGCGCACGATCCGCACGATCGGGTCGCGTCTGGCTGCATCGACCAGCCTCGGCTCCCATTCCCGCGCCGAGAGGACCGTGGCCATACGTGGGCGGTTCATTCGGCGTTCTCGGATTTCATTCGGCGTCTTCGGATTTCATTCGGCGTTCTCGGATTTCATTCGGCGTTCTCGGATTTCATTCGGCGTCTTCGGATTTCATTCGGCGTCTTCGGATTTCATTCGGCGTCTTCGGATTTCATTCGGCGTCTTCGAATCCCGCCGCGACGATCTGGTGCAGGAGGACGAAACGGCTCCGATCACCTGTGAGTAGCACGACATGATCAGAACCAACGGCATGCACGAGGCCGGCGGGGGAGCGGCCGTCAAGGCACCAAAGGGTTGTGTGTTCTCGACGGTCTTCAGCGTCGATCAGGCGGTCTCTCAGCGAACGTCGGCGTAACCACGTTGCCCGGGCGGCCGCCTGTTCGGCCTCGACAACTCGTTCCCATTGCCGGCGAAGGTGCCGAGATACTTCGATGAGGTCGGGATGTCTCAACGGATCCATGTTGCGTATCCTTGGTCTAGTAGCGATAGAATACGATATTCAACAGTGCATGTGAGGCGATGAGTGAAGGTGAGTTTTCGCGAAGTCGACGCTGCTTGCCGGGGAGTCGCCTGCGGGAATACGCTTGGCGCCATGGATCGCATTGAGGTTGCTATTGCCAAAGAGTGGCTGTCGGTCGCCGATATCTGTGACTACATGGACGTGTCGACCTTCGTCGTGACCAGTGTGCTGCGTTCCGGCCGTCTTCCTGCCGTCAAGTTCGGGAGGGAATGGCGGGTGGCGCGCGTCGACTTCGAGAATTGGATCAATGAGTCGAGGGTCGCCGGTCGTGAGTCGCGAGTCACGAGTGCGAGCGGTGGCGAGACGCCTGCGGCTGTGTCGCCGGTGGACGAGTTCCGGTGGGACCCGATCTCGCCGGCGTAACCGGCGACCCGCGACCCGCGACTTCTCCACTAGCGTCGCGGTATGGAAACGTGGAATGTGATCGTGTGGAACGACGAGGTCAATCTGACCGCCTACGTTGCCTATGTGTTCAGGCGCCTTCTCAATCTGACCAGGAGCGATGCCACTTCGCTGATGCTCGACATCCACCGGCGCGGGAGGGCCACCGTGGCCGCCGGTGCACGCGAGCACGTTGAACTGACCTGCTTCCGGCTGCGGTTCCATGGCCTCGACGCAACGCTGGAGCGGGCATGAGTGAACCCTTTGCGCCGTGTGCGGGTGGGGTCCGGATGACGCTGGCCCCCTGGGAAGTCGAGTTGCTGTCACTCGTCCCGGCCTTGCTCGATTCCGTCGGCAAGTTCGACCCGGATCCGGCAGCCGCCCGCCTGTCTTTGCGGGCGTATCCATTGGATGACGAAGCCGACGCCGAGTTCTGCCGGCTTCTGGCGAGCGAACTGCAGCACGGTCGGGCGGCCGATCGATCCGCCTTCGCACTGACTGTGGAAGGAGGCGTCGAAGGCGTTGTGCTTTCCACCGCGGAGGCGGAGGCGTGGTTGCGGGTTTTGACCGAAGCGCGTCTCGTGCAAGCAGCGCGAGCAGAGCTACCCGGCGGTGTCGAGCAGGAATCGGACCAGGCGCTCTTCGACTATTTGTCGTGGCTGCAGGGTTCGCTGGTGGAGATTCTCGACGAGGTGTTGCCCTGACCACCATCCGCATTCACGACATCGCGCACGGAGGGGAGGCCGTCGGCCGCCTCGACGGAAAGGCTGTATTTGTGGACGGTGCTTTTCCAGGGGAAGTCGTCGACGTCGAAATCCTCGAAGAGCGCAACTCCTGGTCGCGAGCCGCACTTGTATCGATCGTGGAGCCTTCCGGAGATCGAATAGTCCCGGCCTGCCGGCACTTCGGTCGCTGCGGTGGGTGTCAGTGGCAGTATGCCGCCCGTGAGATCCAGGCGGTGTGGAAACGCGATGTTGTCATCGGTCAGCTGCGCCACCTCGGGAAGATCGACGATCCCGACGTTCGCCAGACGGTGACTCCCGGTCCGGCATTCGCCTATCGAAATCGAATGGACTTCCGCGTTCAGCAAGGTCGACCCGCTCTGCACCGTCGGCGCAGCCGCGAACTCGAGATGCTGGACGGGTGCCCGCTGCTGGCCGAACCACTCCGCGCCATGCTCGATGAAATGGGCGACCTCAGTCCGATGCATCGGGTCACTCTTCGGGCCGGGATCAACACGGGTGATCGGTTGGCAGTGGTGTCGGGTCCCGTCCCTGAGGCTGCACACCAGTGGTCGTTCCCGGTGTGCAGGGTCAGGCGGGGTCGCCCCGAACCGATTGGCGGCGCTCCCTTTCTCAGAGAGACGATTGGTGATACGACGTTCCGGGTCACGGCTTCCGCCTTTTTCCAGAACAACACTGCCGGGGCGGAAGTCCTGGTCGACCTGGTTGGTGCTGCCCTCGACGTTGCGCCTGCTGACACACTCCTCGATGCGTATGCCGGCGGCGGCCTTTTCAGCCTGACGGTGGGGCGGAGCGCAGGACGCGTGCTGGCGGTCGAGTCGGCAGGAATGGCCGTCGACGATCTCGTTCACAACCGCGGAACGGCCGGCATCGAGGTGGAGGTCGTGGCTTCGACGGTTGATGGAGGAATCAACCGGGGTGAGTGGACGGTGGTCGTCTGTGATCCACCCAGATCGGGTCTGGGGGCCGACGGCGTTGCCTCCATCACCAGGTCGACCCCGCGCACCATCGCATACGTTGCCTGTGATCCCGCCAGCCTGGCCCGTGATGCCCGGCTGCTCGGGGAGGTTGGCTACGACCTCGACTACGCGGTTCCGGTCGACATGTTCCCGCAGACATTCCACGTTGAAACGGTCGCCCGGTTCCAGCTGCGCTAGACACTTTCTCCGCAATGCTGTAGTGCGTTTTCGCGCTCTTGTATTGCTGGGAATCTCCTTGACCTTTTCTGCGCAATGCTGTGGTGCGTTTTCGCGCTCTTGTATTGCCGAGAAAACTGCTGTTGGCGACCGAGTGGAGGGTACGCTGGCACTGTGAAACTCGGGACTTCAGCCGGGGCGATTGTCTTCGCCCATCCGGTGGGCGTCTACTCACGTGCGAAGTTTGTCGTTGCGATGGTGCTGACGATGGTTCTCGGCCTCCCTCTGACTCCCGCGGTCGCCGCCAGCGGGACCCCGGGATCCGCGGTGATCGGCGTCTACGAGCCGGGCGGACTCTCAACAGAAGCCGAACTGGCGGTCGTCGGCGTGGCGGCAGAGCACGGTGCCCGATCGGTTGCGCTCCATCGTGGGACGATTCAGCTCACCGGCGTCTATCGATCCGGATTCGTCGTACAGGAGCCCGAGCCCGGCTACTTCATCCCCATGTCTTCGCTGGCGATCGACCCGGGCCGGTCCGCGCCGCTGATCGGCGGGGACGTCGCCGCCGCGCTGCGGGCGGGCACGGTCGTATTTGGTGAGACGTCTGCGAATCTGCGCGGCGCGCAGGTCGGCGACGATGTCGAATTCGTCGGATGGGACGGCTCGAGACAGCGGTTGGTCGTGGGCGCCATCGCCCCGGATGAGTCCATCTGGTGGAGCGAACTCGTCTTCTCAGAAGCCATCGCGGCGTCCTTTGGATTCGAGCGCAAGTCGTCGATGGCTGTATGGGGATTTCGAGCTCAGGACGAAATCGTGATCGATCTCTGGACACGCCTTCCCGACATCAGACTGAGGATTTCGAGTGGTGACGATCCGGCCGATCCGGATGGGGTCATGCCGACGGTGCTCGTGAAAGAGAAGTTCGGTGAGTTCTCCTACCGGCCCACCGGTGACGGCGACCGGGTCGTGATCGAGCAGGCATGGAAAGACGCGAACATCGTCAACGTCACCCTCCCACTACTCGGACCCTTTCGCTGCCATCGCGTCGTCGTCCCTTATCTGCGCTCCGCTATCGATGAACTCATCAATGAGGGCCTATGGGCACACATCGACCGGCAGGACTTCCAGATCGCCGGCGGCTGCTACAACCCGCGCTTGATCCGTGGGGGGGACAAGGGGGGCGCGGTCTCCCGCCACACGTGGGGCATAGCCATCGACATCAATCCGAACGACAACCCCTATGGGGGCCGGATCGGCATGGATCCTGATATCGCCGCCATCTTTCAGAAGTGGGGATTTGCCTGGGGTGGCGGCTGGACCTACACGGACGGCGGTCACTTCGAGTGGAACCACGTCCCCGATCATCTCCTCGAGGACTGATCCGGGTGAACCTCGCACGGAGCCTCGAGGTGGCCCGGCGGTGGGAATCCGAAGGGAAGGCCGTGGCGGCCGCCACTCTCGTTCGCGTTCAGGGTCCGGCGCCCCGTCCGCTCGGCAGCAGATTCCTGGTGTCGTCCGCCGGGGACATGGAAGGCTCCGTCTCGGGAGGGTGCGTCGAGAACGACGTGTTCCTACATGCCGAGCAAGTGCTCGAGAGCGGCCAAAGCAAGCTCGTCGGCTACGGCATATCGGATGAGGCTGCGTTCGAGGTCGGGTTGTCCTGTGGCGGCGTTATCGATGTGTTCATCGAGCGGTTTCGAATCGACGAGGTCGGGCGATTTGTTGCTTCTCAGCGGTCCGGGGCGCTCGCCTCCGTCGTCGACGGGCCCGGTGCAGGAACACGGGGTGTTTTTGACCACGAACTCGGCCTGATCGCAGCGGACCTCCCCGCGGAAGTTGTGGAGGCGATCCTGCCCGCGGTCCGGATCGTGATGGACACCGAGCATCCCACGATCACGTCGGTGGCCGGGAGTGAAGTGTTCGTCGAACCCGTTGCTCCACCGCCGAGGTTGGTGATCTTCGGTGCAGTCGAAATCGGCCAGGCTCTGAGTGCGCTGGCAGCCCGCGTCGGTTTCTCAGTGATTGTGTGTGACCCGCGTTCGGCGTTCACGACTCCAGATCGGTTCCCCGACGCCGGGCAAATCATCACCGCCTGGCCCGAGGAAGCCGTTGATCAACTGGCCTTTGATGACCGTACGTTCGTGGTGGTGCTGTCGCACGATCCCAAATACGAGGATCCTGTGGTCCGGGCTGCACTCGCCCGGGGGGTTCGATATCTGGGCGCGATGGGAAGCCGCAAGACCCACGCCAAGCGACTGGAACGCCTGGCCGGTGAGGGAATCCCGCCTGCAACGCTGGCAAGAATCCACGGGCCAATCGGACTCGATCTCGGGGCCAACGGCGCACGAGAAACGGCTGTGGAGATTCTGGCTGAAATGGTCCTCGTCCGGCACGCCACCGGCACGGCCGGATCGTCGAGCCTGCCATCAGCCGGCTGATTCCGGGTGGTTGCGCCGGCCGTATAGTGGTGCCTCGTCACACCTGAAGGATTCGATGTCGGTCGCCGCGCTCATTCTCGCTGCAGGCTCTTCCACCCGTCTGGGGTCGTCCAAGCAATTGCTTCCATGGGGCGAAGGAACGTTGCTCGGACACGTCATTGAGCGCACGCGATCGTTTGGATTCGATGAGATCTGGGTTGTGATCGGTCACGAAGCCGAGGCGGTGCTCGATGGTGTCGACTTTGGCGATTCGGCTGTGGTGATCAACGAGGAGTACGAGGAAGGCATGGCCTCGTCGCTTCGGGTGGGTCTGGACTCCCTGTTGAGGGATTCGCGAGCCGACAAGGTCTTGATTGCGATGGGCGACCAGCCCGAGATTCGCGCAGACGTTGTCGCAGAGATGCTCACCGTGCTCAAACGAGAGAAACGGCCGGCCATTGTTCCCAGGTACCGGTACACGTGGTCGAACCCGGTCATCGTCGACCGCTCACTGTGGACCCGCCTGATGAGCCTCGAAGGCGACACCGGAGCTCAACGGCTCCTGCAGGCCCACCCGGAATGGGTGCGCGAGGTCTGGGTCGAGCACATGCCGCCCCGCGACGTCGACACCCAGGACGACGTTGCTGAGCTCCAACCACGCAAGTGACGAGCAAGGTGGCAGGCGAACTCGGTAGGCTGGCCGACGAGAGTAACCCCCGCTGCGGCGGGGAGCTGACTCGATGAGATATCGGGAGAGGAGCGGGAGTGCCGTCAATCGACGCCGTTGAGGGGATCGCTCAGCGCACTGCTACGAAGCTGAGGAAGAACGGGATAAGAACAACCGAAGCGCTCATGAAGCGAGCTGCAGATCGCAACGGGCGCAAGGCATTGGCTGCCGCCACCGGTTTTTCCGAGAAGCAGATCCTCGAATGGATCAACCGCGCCGACTTGATGCGATGTAAAGGGATCGGAGGCGAGTACTCCGATCTGCTCGAGGCTGCCGGTGTCGACACCATCAAGGAACTTCGCCGCCGAAATGCAGCCTCTCTCACGAACAAGATGGTCGAGATCAACGAGAAGAAGAAGCTCGTTCGGCGGCTGCCCACCGAATCGATGGTGTCACGCTGGATCGAGTTCGCCAAAGACCTCGATCCGCTGGTCAAGCATTGAAATCGGGCCCCCGGCCGTCTGAAACCGGACCGGCCATCGGCGCCCAAACGAGTTGAGGGCCCCTGAGGGGCCCTCAACTATGTTCAAGCCGAGATGGTCTGCTACTTGGCTGCAGTTGCCTTGGCAGCCGGCTTCTTGGCGACGGGCTTCTTGGCTGCAGTTGCCTTGACGGTCGGCTTCTTGGCCGCAGCTGCCGGCTTCTTGGCGGCAGGTTTCGTGGCTGGAGCCTTCTTGGCAGCAGGCTTCCTGGCGGGAGCCGTCTTGGCAGCCGGCTTGCGCGCGGCGGCGGTCTTGGCGGCCGGCTTCTTCTCGACCTCGATCACCGGCTTCTCGATCGTCTCACCGGGTGAGAACGACTCGCGCCAGGAGGTGAGGATGTCCTCGAGTTGGTCCCGCAGCTTGCCGACGCGCTCCTGGATCTCGTCGAGATCGACCCGGGCACTCAGGTCTTCAACGACCTTCTGCTCGGAGATCTTGCCGATGAGCTTCTCTCCTTCGTCGGCCCAGAGGTCGAACTCCTTGCGAGCATCATCGGTGAGCTTCTCGCTGACGTCGCCAAACCGTTCGGTCAGCTTGTCCGAGAGATCCTTAAGTGCATCACCGGTCCGCTTCAAACCGACCAGCGGGGCGCCGACGGCGGCGTAGAACGCCTTCTTCGTTTCGATCATGGTGTCTCCTTATTGTCCGGCTCGATCCCACCGGCCTCGATGAGAGTCCGGTAGAGGTCGAGCAATACTTGTTTGTGGCGGATGCTCAACGTCGGGTCTGCCTCGACCGCCTCGACAACCGTCGGGGGTGCGAAGCCTTCGTCGAGCAATCCTGCCCTCACGTACATCGATTCCGCCTGGATCGACAACTCCCGTGCGAGCGACTTCAGGATTTCGGCGGAAGGTTTCCGTAGTCCTCGTTCGATCTGACTGAGGTAGGGATTCGAAATCCCCGCCCGGTCGGCCAGTCTTCGAAGTGACATCTTGGAACGTTCACGTTGCTGGCGGATGAACGCCCCGAGCTCGCCTATGCCCGAGTTCTCTTCCTGTTTCTCACTCACATTAGCAATATAACGCAGACCGCTAACTATTGCAAGCGCCCAGGTTCGACGAGACCCTACCCGGCCGTGAATTGCATCCGAAGCGGTTCAGAAGACCGAACCGCGGTCCTCCAGCATGTCATCGAGCGCACGCTGAATGACCTCACGAGTCTGCTCGGCTATCTCGAGAACGGTGAGCCGATCGGTCGGGGCGCCGGGGTCGGGCATCTCGATGGGCTCGAGGAACCTGATCCGCCACTTGACCGGCAGAGGAATCGGGTTGAGAAATACACCGATCTCCTCTACCCGCTGCTGTGGGAAGAACAACTTGAACAACTGAGCCAGGCGGCGAGAGCTGAAGAGTGCGGGGTGGACATCTTCAGATCCGACGATGGCGACCGGGATGATCGGAGCTCCAGCTTCGATAGCCAGCGCGGCGAACCCTCCCCGGCCGAACCTGCGGAGCTGGTATGCCTCGGCGTGCGGTTTCTGGAAGGCCGGAACTCCCTCAGGAAAGGCACCGAGCAGATAGCCGTGGTTGAGTACCCAGCGGGCGTCCTCTTTACTGGCAAAGGCCGCCCCTGCCTTTCGGTAGAGGTGTGAAAGGAACGGAACGAGGTTGAGGATCTCGGTCCCGACCACGCGTACCCGCCTGGGGAGCGCGGCCTCGTTGACGACGGCGAGTTGCAGCATCATCCCGTCGTAGGGGATGAAGGCGCCGGCGTGGTTGCTGACCAGGACTCCTGCTCCCTTGGTCGGCACGTTCTCGATTCCTTCGACTTCCACCCTGAAGTATTCGAAGTAGAGGAAATTGGCGATGTGCCAGATCATCTCGGAGACGACGGGGTCGAGCCCGAGGGCATCGTTGTCGTATGAAGCAAGTAGGAGATGGCGGATCAGGGCGGGCCAGGTATCTGCCCCGAGATGGCCGGCGGCCGGCACCGCCAGGTCGGATATGTCCACGCCCCCATGGAGTGCACAACGTTCCTGTTCGGCAATGGCCGGGAGGCCACAGGAGAAACCCTCGATAGTCCGGAGCGTGCACGATCTGCGCGGGTCGACCATCCATTCGAATCGATGGCCGGCGGAAATCCGTCGGCGGCGTGCATCGGACAGGTCCGGGAGTGACGGCATCGATGCCCGCACAGTCTCTGACTGCTTGGGCGGGGGCTGCAGTACCGGTTGGAGCGCAGCAATCAGCTGTTCTTTCGTCATCGTCGAGCGCCCGCGGATCTCTGCGGCGCGGGCGAATGCTCTGAGTTCGTCGCGGCTCAAACGTCCGAGCAGACCGGAGATTGAGTCGCTCACGACGATGTCCCGGGACTGCGGACGCGTCCATAGCCCGCCAGGACGGCTTGCCGAGCGGTGAGCTTTGGCCTCCACCCGAACGAATCTTTCATCAGTGTCGTGTCCATGACGCGGCCGTTTCGAAGGTAATCCTCGAGGTTGCCGGGGAATGGATTGCCGAGTGCGCGGAGCGCCCGCATAGCTGCCCGATGCTGCGGTGCGGGGAGCGGTTGGGCGATACGACGGCCCAACCTGAGGATGCGGCTGAGATAGAGCTGACCATCCGCGGCGATATTGAAGGTCCCGGGAACCGGCCGGGCCACCGCATGCAGGATGGCCGAGACTGCGTCCTCTTCGAAGATGACCTGCATCCGCGGGTCATACCCCAGGAGGGTTGGTACTACTGGCAGTTGGAGGTATCGACTGATCGGATTCCCGATCTCCGCTCCGAGGATGGGGGCGAAGCGCAGCGTCGTGAATGTCACATCGGGAAGGTCGCCGGCGACCTCGGCGAGGAGCTCCTCGATATCACGGATGCTTCTGGTGTGGGCGCTGGCCGTGCGTCTCGGCTCGGTTGACTCGGTCACGATGGACGGTTGCCTTGGCCCCGATCCGTAGAACGCGGAGTCAGACTTCATGACGACCGTCTCGACGGTTGTGCATCGCTGCAGGGCGCCGAACAATCCATGTGCGCCCATGACCACGCGGCTGTGCGATTTCTCTCGCCCGAGGATCGCCGCCCTATCGACTGCTTGCAGATGAACCAACGCCTGTGGCCGGGCGTCCAGGAAGAAGTGAGCGAACTCGAGTTCGTCGATGGCCAGCTCGTGCATCGGCGAGTCGAACTCGACGCTCGGACGCAACTCGTCAACTGCGATGACCTCGACATCGGGTTGCCCCTCGAGCCTTTGAATGAGGCGGCCGCCCGTCCACGTCGCCGCTCCCGTTACCATGATCCGCCTCATGCGCTGAAGTGTACGTGTCCGGACGACGTGTTCATTCGGTCGTTACCATGCCGCAGATGCGAGCGCTCTTACTCGAGTCACCTCCCGACCTACCGGCCGATTGGCTGCAGGAGTTGACCGACGAATTCATTGAAGACCCCCAGTGCCGGATGGCACTGTTCGGTGGCGATGAAACCGGTGCTGTGTTGTTCAGCCTGTGGGATCCAGGCGTTGTCGATGAAGTGGCTGAGGGGCTCCGGGCGGCGCTGCCGGATCGAGCGACCATCCGGACCCTGGCACTGGCCGACGGCGGGTTCGGCGATCCCGCAGGTGATGAAACGCTGCGACAATGAGCGCCATGATCATCGTCATGAAGAAAGACGCGACCCCTGCCGACATCGCCCACGTCGTCGAGCGTTTGGAGAGCATCGACTCGCAGGCCCACATCTCTGAGGGTCGACTGAGGACTGTCATCGGAGCACTCGGCGATCGCGTCCTCATCCAGCAGCTCCCCTGGGAAGCGATGTCCGGTGTCGAGCGAGCCGTCCCCGTTCTCAAACCTTTCAAATTCGTGAGCCGGGATTTCCAGGAGGAAGACACGGTGATCGATGTGCGCGGCGTCGCAATCGGTGGCGGGACCTTCACTGCGATTGCAGGCCCGTGTGCGGTTGAGAGCCGCGACCTCCTGTTCAGGGCCGCCGAGGCTGTGAAGAAGGCAGGGGCGACGGTCCTGCGCGGCGATGCGTTCAAACCCCGCACTTCGCCGTACTCGTTTCAGGGCCTCGGCGAAGCCGGACTCGAGATGCTGGCCGAAGCCCGTGAAGAATTCGACATGCCGTTCGTGGCAGAAATACTCGACCCGCGCGACATCGAGCTGTTGTCCTCATATGCCGACATCCTCCGGGTTGGGACCCGCAACATGGCCAACTACACGCTGCTCACCGAGGTGGGACGGCAAGCCAGGCCGGTGATGCTCAAACGAGGGTTCACCGCCACGATCGAGGAATGGTTGAACGCCGCCGAGTACATCTACAAGGAGGGCAACCACGAGATCATCATGGTCGAGCGCGGCATTCGGACCTTCGAGACCGCGGCGCGCAACACCCTGGACATCACGGCGGTGCCGATTCTGAAGAGTCTTTCTCATCTCCCTGTGATCGTCGATCCGTCCCACGCAGCCGGTCATCGCTATCTCGTCGCTCCACTCTCGAAGGTGGCGGTGGCGGCCGGCGCCGACGGGTTCATGGTCGATGTTCATCCCGATCCAGAACTCGCCAAAGTCGATGGAGCCCAGGCCCTGCTGCCCGAAGAGTTCGCCGAGTTGATGGTGTCGATCCGCAAGCTGGTTGCGGCGGTCGGTCTCCAGGGGTGACGGTTCGATCGGCGGCCGTGGTCGGAACGGGTTTGATCGGTGCTTCAATCGGCCTGGCGCTGCGGCAAATCGGATGGAAGGTGACGGGTTGGGACCCGGACGACTCAGCGCTCACCACCGCACTCGAGGTAGGTGCGCTCGATGCCTCCGCCCGATCGATGGTTGCTGCGATCCAGGGTGCTGGCTTGATCGTGCTGGCCGGTCCACCTCGCGCCGTCATTACCACTATCGGCGACCTCTCCACAGATGCGCTCGTGATCGACGTTGCCGGCGTGAAGGACCCGATCTGCCGGGTGGCGAACCATCTCGATCATTTCGTCGGTACCCACCCGATGGCCGGTCGCGAACAGTCGGGTCCGGGTGCCGCTTCGGGTGCCTTGTTTCGTGGGGCAAGCTGGGTCGTCGTCGAGGACGGTGCCGGCTCCGACGATCTCAGCCGGGTGGAGGATCTCATTGTGTCGTTGGGCGCAAATCCGGTTCGCATGTCTGCCGCCGATCACGATCTGGCCGTGGCGATCGTCAGTCACCTCCCGCAGGTTCTAGCCGCCACCTTGCTCGGCGAGGCCGAGCGCCATACCGAGGCTCTTCCCCTGGCCGCCGGTAGCTTCCGCGACTTGACTCGGGTGGCATTGTCAGATCCGGCGCTGTGGTCGGAGTTGCTGGGAGAGAACCGATCGGCGGTGGTTTCCGAACTCCGGAGCTTTGCGCACCGCCTCGACGGCATCGCAGACGATGTGGAGTCGGAGTCGAGCGTCATGCAATTCCTCGAGCGAGCGAGGGACTTGCGCCGGACACTTGCTCCGCCGGTCATGGCGGTCCGGGTGATTCTCGAAGACCATCCCGGCGAACTCGCCGCGGTCGGTCGCGCCCTCGCCCTCAGCTCCGTTGATGTGCGTGACCTCCAACTTCGCCACGGACCGCAAGGCGGTGGAGGTGTCTTGACGCTTTCTGTTCGCCCCGGCGAAGCGGAAGCTCTGAGCGATGCTCTGTCCGCAGAGGGCTTCAAGCTGGCCGATTGACACCAAGTACCTAGTACCTGGAGCCAGTTCTGGGTTCTAGGTTATGAGGTTCGGCAGGCCCGATCGCCATCCGACATAGCCCTGACGGGCGGTTCGAAGGGCAACGCGGTTCGTTACCACTTGCACTGCATCAGCCGCAGCAGGCTCGCCGCTCCGATCAGGATCCCGTGCTCGATCGCGTCTTCGTTGATGTCGAATGCGGCGGAGTGCAGGTCGACCTTCTCGTCATGGCCCGCGGAACCGAGTCGCAGCAACGCTCCGGGGACGAGATCGAGGAAGCGAGCGAAATCCTCAGCGCCGAGGCTGGCATGCGTGGCCGCGATGGCCTGAGTCCCGAGTACTTCGTGAATGGCGAACTCGACCTCGGACAGCACGCTGGCGTCGTTGATCACCGGTGGTATTCCTCGTTGGTAGTGCACATCGGCGGTGGCGTGGACCGGTGCCACGATCTCCCGCACAAGCGTCTGCACCCGATCCGGCATTGAATCCCAGGTGTCCCTGTCCAGGATGCGAACGGTTCCCGTCATTGTCACGGTGGTTGGTATGACGTTGTCGGCCTTACCTCCGTGGATCGTCCCGAACACGAGCGACATCGGCGTCCTGGCATCGAGCGTTCGGTTGAGGAGGGTCGGCAGTTCGGTGACGACCCGTCCGGCGGCGTATACGGCGTCGACCGTCTCATGAGGTCGGGCGGTATGACCGCCTGGTCCGCTGATTGTGATCTCGAAGCGATCAGACGAACTGGTGATGGCTCCAATCTTGAGGCCTACCTTTCCGGCGGCCAGCGTCGGGTCCATATGAAAGGCAATCAGCGCAGAGACGTCTTCGACCACGCCCTCGCGCACCATGTCGAAAGCACCACCCGGGAAAATCTCCTCAGCAGGCTGGAATATGAATCGGACCCTCCCCGGCAACTTCCCGTACTCCGAAAGTACGAGGGCAATGCCGAGGCCAATGGCGGTGTGGCCGTCGTGTCCGCACGCATGCATCACGCCGGGGTTGGTCGAGGCAAACGAAAGCCCTGTCGCCTCGCTGATCGGCAACGCGTCGAGATCTGCACGGAACCCGACCATGGTGCCGTCTTCTCCAAGATCAGCCGTCAGACCGGTGTGCCCGAGTCGAACTCGAGGCCGGATACCGATGTCGCGGAGGGTCGCATCGACCAACGCGGTCGTTTCGTGCTCTGCATTCCCCAGTTCGGGATTCGCGTGGATTTTCCTGCGGAGATCAATGGCGGTCGGCGCGATCGCGCGGACGATCTTCTGGAGTCGCTTCACATCGGTATTCATCGCTGCCTTCCTGACCGCGCCGACGGGGTGACAGAACCGGCGGGGGCACAATGGTATCGGCTTCGTGATCGGCCCGCGTCGCCGGACTCAATCCTCATAGAAACGTCGTTCGAAGACCCGACGGGCCCGGCGTGTCACCCGGCGGTAGTCCTCACGCAGCTTGCCGACCGAGCCTCCTCGATAGCCGAGTGACAAAGCAAGGCGGGCAAGCTCGGTCGGGTCGGTCGGCAGCGAGCCGATGTCCCGGCCCGTCTGGATGTAGAGGCGGTTGCGGATCTTCGTGCAGAACTGGTGGGCGGCTGTGAGGCTGTCGCCTTCCTGAGCACTCAGCAGATCGGCGTCGACGGCGCCGGCGATAGCCACGAGCGTCGCCGGGGCGCGCAGTGCCGGCACCAACGCTCCGCCGCGCATCTGCAGCAGTTGGACGAGAAACTCGATATCGACGAGACCTCCTCTGCCCAATTTGAAATGGAAATCGGGATCCTCACCTGGAGGTATCCGCTCGGCTTCGATGCGAGCCTTCATTGTTCGGATCTCGCGGACGGCCTCCGATGAGAGGTGATCCGGAAATGCGAATACGCCTGCCATGGCAACGAAACGTTCGCCCAGTTCAGGGTCGCCGCCGGCACAACGCGCCCTAATGAGCGCCTGATGTTCCCAGACCGCCGACCAGCGTTCGTAATATTGCCGGTATCCGTCCAGTGTGCGGGCGAGTGGACCGTCCTTGCCCTCTGGTCGCAGCCCCGGATCGATTCTGAAGGCAATGCCCTCCTGGGTCACCTTTCCCAGCGCGGCGCTGAACCGGCGGGCGAGTTCATCGGCAGCTTGGCGAGCGGGCTCTCCGTGGAGATCTTCGGGGGCGTCGTAGACAAAGAGAACATCGAGATCAGATGGGTAGTCGAGCGACCGGCCCCCCCATTTGCCCATGGCAATGACTGAGAAAGAGAGCCCGGCATTTGGTGTATCCGCGAATTCGTCCCCGGCCACCTGCAAGGCGGCGGCGACGGCTCCGTCTGCCAGGTCGGCGAGCTCCCTGGCCGGCAATTGCTCCCCGCTCAAGTCGAGCAGATCCCTGGCGATGATGCGCAGCGTTGCGCTGCGCACGTATCTCCGCAATGCGTTCAATCGGCGGTCATAGGTCGGACGCAACATGACGTACTCGACTGCGTCTCTTGTCACTTCCGTTGGGTTCATGGGTCGGCGGATGCGAATGTCGTCACCGAGTTCCGGGAGGATGCGCGGGATGCGGTCGATGAACCGACCGGCCACGCGGCTTGCGCCGAGCAGATAGCAGAGTCGCTCCGCAGCTACCGGGTTGTCACGAAGTACTGCAATGAGCGGGGTGTTGTCTTTCGTGGTCGTGACCAGAACCCGGAGTTGCTCCAGACCGAGATCCGGATCCGGCGAGCGTGACAGCCACTCAAGCAACAACGGGAGCGTTTGCTGCATCAGCTTGGAACGCCTGGACAGGCCGGTGGTTAGATCCACCACTGCGCGACGCGCCCCGGCGACGTCTCTGAACCCGAGTGCCGAAAGCTGGCGAGCCGCACCTTCGGCGGTGAGGGCAACCGTCGGTGAGGCGGCAAAGGCCTCGAGTAGCGGGCGGTAGAAGAGACGCTCGTGAATGGTTCGCACCACGCTCCGGTGTGTGACCAGATCATGCTCGAATGAGGCGAGGGCCGATCCGGTGGCGCCGTCCCGGTAGGTCATCGCCTTGGCGAGACGTTCGCGCTCCGGGGTGGATTCGGGGAGCATGTGGGTTTGGCGAAGGTCCACCAGCTGGATCCGGTGCTCGAGTGTGCGCAACCACACGTATGCAGTCGCCATCGCCTCCGCGTCCGGCCGGCCGACATACCCTTCGTCGGCGAGTGTGTGAAGGGTTCTCAGCGTGTTCGGCGAACGCAAGTTGGCATCGAATCTCCCATGCACCAGTTGCAGTAGTTGCACTGCGAATTCGACGTCCCGGATTCCCCCGATTCCACGCTTGATCTCCGCTTCGTCAACCCCCTGCTCGGCGGCCCGCCCCTCGATGCGTCCCTTCATCTCCCGGACCTCTCGCACGGCCGACGGGTCGAGTGTCTCGGGATAGACAAAAGGCTCGATAGCGGCGAGGAAGGAAGCACCGAGGGCAATATCGCCGGCCGCCGGACGCGCCTTGATGAGCGCCTGGAATTCCCAGGTGCTGGCCCAGCGCTCGTAGTAGGCCCGGTACGAGTCCACGTCGCGCACCAGGGGACCGTTCTTCCCTTCGGGTCGTAGATCGGCGTCGACCCGATAGGCGGCGCCTTCGGAGGTGATCTGGGAGAGGGTCGCCATGAAGGTGGCGCAGACTCGCCCGGCGTAGTCGGCTGCTCGCCCCACATCCATGGACGGGGGATTGCTGTGAACGAACAGGACGTCGATATCCGAGGAATAGTTGAGCTCTAGGCCACCCCACTTCCCCATGGCAACGATCGCGATGGGAACAGGAGGCAGATCGGCGTAGCGCGGCGTGGTGCGCACTTCCCGATGGGCGGATTCGAGTGCGAGCGCCGCCGCCCGATCGGCCAGCTCCGCCAGCTCTCGACCGACGGCGACGAGGTCGTCGTAGCCCATGAGGTCGCGCACGGCGATTCCGAGCATCGAGGCCTGAACGAAGCGCCGCACCGCGCGGAGTGCATCGGCCTGCGTGTCGGCCAAGCCCGGCTGCGGAGGTCGGCCATCGGTGGGTCCCGGCAGCATGCTCGGCTCATTGAGTATTCGCTGGGAGAGAACGCGACTGGCCCCCGCCACTGCCACCAGCGCCAGACCGAACTGGAGGTCCGCCAGCGCCCTGGCGGCGACCCCCGGATCTCGATCGAGGATGGCAGCGATGCGCTCGAGCGCTCCCTCCGGATCGGGCCCCGAACGGACGGCCCGCAACAGGGGGACGGCCGGTTCGCAGACCACACCGTTGGTGAGCCACCCGGCCTGCGCCAGGAGCGGGACCAGTTCAGGCCAGATGCCGTATCGCGATGGTGACCTGTCGCCGTGCATTCCTGCCTTTGCGTTGGTTGACTCGTTCCTAAGCTACGCCTATGCAAAACCTTCGCGTAGCGGGTGCGCAACTCGATCTGGTAGTGGGCGACCTCCCCGGCAACGAGGAGAAGATCCTAAGTGCGATGGCGAAAGCGGAGGAACAGCACGCCGACGTGTTGGTTCTGCCTGAGCTCGCCATCACCGGCTACCCGCCGGAGGATCTGTTGTTGCGCCAGGGATTCATCGACGCCAACCTCGAAGTGCTCCACCGACTGGCATCGGCTTCTCGCCGAACGGTGACGCTGCTCGGATTCGTAGACCGGGTCGTAGTCGGGCGGATTGCCACCAGCGATGCTATCGAGCGAACGCTCGCCAATGCGGCGGGGCTTCTGTACGACGGTGCGGTACGGGGGGTGTATCACAAGGTCCTGCTGCCCGACTACGGCGTTTTCGACGAGACCCGCTACTTCATCCGGGGGGGCAATGGAGCTGCCCTGTGGGGATTGGACGGAGTTGCAGCCGGTGTATCCGTATGTGAGGACATCTGGGTTGCCGCCGGGCCTCCGGCGCACCAGGCAGCCGGCGGCGCACAGGTGTTGCTGAACATCAACGCCTCGCCCTTCCATTACGGCAAAGCCACCGAGCGCGAAGCGATGTTGCGGCAGCGCACGCTCGAGGCGGGCGTTCCGCTCGTATACGTCAATCAGGTCGGGGGGCAGGACGAGCTCGTCTTCGACGGTGCCAGTCTCGTGCTGGCCGCCGACGGGACCGTCCTCTACCGGGCGCCCCAGTTCGTCGAGCACTTCTTTGTGGTCGACGTGCCGATCTCCGAGCGGCGATCGAGTCGCGTCATCGACTCGATCTCATCCGGCCGGGCCGAACGTCGCCCACTCGAACCGCTTGCACCGGTCCCGCTACTCGACCCACCCGAGGCGGAGGTGTACGGGGCGCTTGTGGTTGGACTGCGGGACTATGTTCGCAAGAACGGTTTCCACCATGTGGTAATCGGACTCTCAGGAGGCATCGATTCGGCACTGACCGCAGCCCTCGCCGCAGACGCCCTTGGGCCGGAGCAGGTGTTGGGGATCTCAATGCCCTCTCGCTTCAGCTCCGAAGGTTCGGTTACCGACTCGCGTGACCTGGCCGAACGATTGGGGATTCGCTTTGAGGTCGTGCCGATGGACGACGTGTTCGAGGCCTATCTACAAACGCTGAAGCCGGTGTTTGCCGGTGAGCCGTTTGGAGTGGCCGAGGAGAACCTGCAGGCCCGTATCCGGGGGGCCATCCTCATGGCGGTCTCGAACAAGTTCGGAGGAATGGTCGTGGCGACCGGCAACAAGTCCGAGATGGCCGTCGGCTATGCCACTCTCTACGGGGACATGGCAGGCGGCTACGCGGTCCTGAAAGACGTCTTGAAGACCCTTGTCTATCGCTTGGCCGCATGGCGCAACACCGAGCGTGAGGTGATCCCTCCTTCCATCATCGAGAAACCGCCGTCTGCCGAGTTGCGACCCGGCCAACTGGATAGCGACAGCCTTCCCGATTACGACGAGTTGGACGGGATTCTGCGTGGATACGTCGAGGACGACCTGTCGGTGGCCGGTGTAGTTGCCCGTGGCTTCGCCCCGGACGTTGTTGCCCGAGTCGCCCGTCTGGTGGATCAGAACGAGTACAAGCGGCGGCAGGCGGCGCCGGGTGTGAAGATCACGACCAAGGCGTTCGGAAAGGACCGCAGGCTCCCGATCACGAACGGCTACCAGGGCCGTTAGCGACTTCGGACACACTGAGAATCCGCGCGGCCCCGACTGCCTCAACCAACTCCGGAGGGCCGATGACTTGCGGCCTGCTGCCTTTCTCCCACCGGCTAGCCTCTCCCGCATGCGAGTTCTGATAGACGGCAAAGAGGTCGACCCCGTCACTGCCTCTATCTCCGTGTTCGACTGGGGGGTCGTGCGAGGTGACGGCTGTTTTGAGGCTCTCCGGTCGTACGACGGCGTCGCCTTCGCCGTAGATGCTCACCTGGATCGGCTCATGAACAGCGCGGCCGTGCTCGGTATGGGGACGATGCTGCCGGATCGAAGCTTGATCGCCGATTGGGTAGAGACAGCCGCCGCCGACGGCGGGGATTGTGTGGTGCGGGTCATCGCCACCCGGGGCGGAACGGATGTACACATCGACGCCCCGCCCAGGCTGATCGTCTTTTGGGAGGAACTGCCCCTCCTCCCGTCCTCCATCACGCTCGTTGAGATATCGGCCCCCTGGCATTCCGGAGGGTTCCCCTGGAAGCTGGCAGGAGTGAAGGGCCTCTCATACGGACCGAACATGGCATCCGTGCGCATGGCGAAGTCGGCAGGATTCGACGACGCATTGCTGGTCAGTAGGGAAGGGATCATGCTCGAGGGCCCGACGAATTCGGTCGGCTGGGTCGTCGATGGAGTAGTTGAGACCCCGTCACTCGACCTTGGCATTCTCAGCTCGATCACCCGAACGGTGACCCTGGAGGTAGCGGCCGACCTGGGCATAAAAGTGCGCCAGGGCCGTTTCCCGACGGAGCGACTCGATCGCGCGCAGGAGTTCTTCGTCCTGTCGACCGTGAAAGAGGTGACGTCGGTCAGCCGGGTCGGGGAGCGCAGATTCGCCGGCGGGCCGGTCACTCGAGCGTTGGGCGCCGCGTTCAGGGAACGGGTCCTGGCAGCTACTCACTCGATCTGATCACATGGCGGTGGGCCGACCATTCCCAGCGCCCTGGCAATCATCTCTGCCATTTCTCCATTCGTAACGTACCGGGTGAGAGAGGGGCTGCAGTAGGCGAGCGGAGTGCTGCCGTCGCTCTGCTCCAACAGCGAACCGGCCAGATCCTCGACGGTCATGAGCGTATCGAGTTCGGTCGTGTTCATTTCCAGCAGGAGGGCCGCCAGCTCTCTCAGATCCTCGAAGGTGATGAGGTCGTTGGTGCAGAATGCTTTGAGCGCGCACGACGACAACGCCCGTGGCGGCCGGACGAAACCGGTCCTGCTTCTCAACCTGTCTTGCCAGGGACCTTCCGGACTTCTCGCCAGCCGCACGTCGGTGATGTCCAGGTCGGTGATGCGCTCCACCAGAGTGGCGATCTCGAGGCCGCTTATTGGCGTATCCGGGCAGAAGGCGGCCGGGTCATCGCCACATCCCGTGAGAAGACCCACCGAGGTCAGGGTCGAGATCGCCTCTGCAAACGGGCTTCCATCGTCGTCGGCGAATGGGCCGCGGAAGTCCTGGATCTCAGTCGGCCGACTTCCTGCCGAGAGGCTGGGCGCCGGGTCGACGGCAGTTCCCGACGGATCCCGCAACTCGAAATGAAGGTGTGGTTGCGAGTCTTCGGCATTGCCGGAATCGCCGACCCAGCCGATAATTTGTCCGGCCGTAACCACCGTGTCGACCGCCAGGCCGGGCGCGATGCCCCATCCGAGGCCGTCATCCGTGCCGAACGTATCGTTGTTGAGGTGGATGTACCAGGTGGTCCAGCCGTCGTCATGGCGGATGGCCAGCGCGCAGCATTCCGGAGCCACCCAGGAAACGCGGCCGTTCGCCGCCGCCACTACCGGGGTGAGAGACGCTGCCGCGACATCGTTGCCGGCGTGCTGGTGATCGGAGCGGTCCGCGCCGAACGAGGATACGGCCACAGATTTCCCGGCCACCGGGTAGACGAGGTTGTAGACGAACGGTGTGCAGGCCGGCTCAGCCGGTTCCTCGATGGGGGGAGCTTCTGCCGGGGCCTCTTCTGCCGGGGTCTCTTCTACCGGGGTCTCTTCTACCGGGGGTACATCCGTGGGCGGTTCTTCAACCGGAGGGACCTCAGCAGTTGGATCATCGGCGGGGATTGCCTCCGGTCCGTACAACTCGGGAAACAGGTCTTCCAGCGTGACCGGCGCGCAGGTCGGGAGATCCGTAGTTGCTTCCTGCGCGACGACGGGACCCGTCGATGCAGCCAATACGAGCACAACCAGCACGAATTCCCAGCAAATCCGCCTCACCTGTCAGATCTTACCCTGCCTGTTCGTCGGTTGATGGGGAACTTTGGCGATGGTCGTGTACGTTGGAGGGTCATGCGCATACGATTCCTGATCCCATTTCTCATCGCCGTCCTTGCAGGAGCAGCTTGTAGCGGGGACGACGAGAGCACGACGACGCTCGCAGATGAGGCGTCGGCGACGACCACCAGCGTCCTGAGCGGTGATACCTCCGGTGACTCGGGCGGCGTAGACACGCCTGGAAGCAACGATGGATCGACAACCACGACGTCGGAAGTAGCTGCGCTGCCGACCTACGAGGTCGTGCATCGGAGTCCCGGTGACAACGGTGATCTCCTCGTGATCGTCCTGGATGACGACGGCAGTGGTGTCACCGATCACGAGCTCGAACAGGTGATTCTCGACGTCGTCGACACGTTCGGGCCCGTCGCTGAAGCACATGTGATCGACGACCCGTCGGTGCTCGAGCTCGTGCTCGCCGACCCGGCCGATCTCACCGACGACCAGAAGGCCGACCTCGACGCCCACTATTTGCTGAAACTCGTCGACGGAACGTCGGTCTCCTTTGAGGGACCATTCCAGGATGTGCCAGGCTACGAGATCGGTTCATAGAGTTCCTCAACGACCTCCGGTTTCGCGCCGATAGGAATACAGAAGCTATCGACGCGGAGGACCGCCCTGGACATTCGAGTGATGCTCGTCGATGACGATGCAACGGCCCGAGCCGCCACCGCGAGTGTGCTGGTCGGAGCCGGTTTCGAAGTCGTCGTGGAAGCCTCCACCGGTGAGGAAGCGATCCAGCGCGCTCGCGTCATGTCCCCGACTGTGGCCGTCATCGACGTCGCACTCCCGGGCATGGGTGCTGTTACGGCGGCCAGACGGCTGCGCGACCTCTCGGCCCAACGCCTCGAGATCGTCGCGATCGCGTCGTTCGGTGATGTGGCCCATCTCGGCGAGATGGTGTCTACCGGCACTGCCGCCTATGTCGTGAAAGGCAAACCTGCGGATCTGATCGGCGCCATCCGGGCTGTCTCCAGCGGTTCCGGCCTTCTCTCGGCGGAGGCCAGCAGACCGGTGCTCGAGGAAATCAGCCGGCTCTACGAGCGTGAGCGAGAGCGGAACGAAGAGCTCGAACAGTCCGTCACGCAACTGCAAGCGCTCTCCGTTACCGACTGGCTAACCGGCCTCAAGAATCATGGATACTTCTTCGATCGACTGAGTGAGGAACTCGAGCGCGCCCGTCGCTACGACCGTCCGCTGGCCGTAGTCATGGCAGACATCGATGATTTCAAGGCGGTCAACGACAACTACGGCCACAGCACCGGCGATGCTGTGCTGCGGGGGATGGGGGAAGCTTTTCGGAGGCAGATCCGGGAGGTCGACATCGCCTGCCGCGTTGGTGGTGAGGAGTTCGGGATCATCATGCCGGAAACGGATGCCGAAGGGGCGATCCAGGCGGCAGAGCGTATCCGTCTGGCCGTTGCCGACCAGCCCATGTCTGGGGTCGGGCAGGTGACGGTCAGCCTCGGTGTTTCGGTCTTCCCACATGATGCACAGTCGCCCAAGGACATGGTCGAGGCCGCCGACCGGGCGCTGTACTCGGCCAAGCGGGCGGGAAAGAACTGCACGAGACTGAGTGGTGGAGCGCCGGCATTCGCCGGCTCCGGTCGGTCGCTCACCTCGATGACGCCGGTGGTGGGAACGTTGCTCGCCGCCTTGCGCATGCGGGCGCCGTGGCTGGCCGATCACTCGGTGCGGGTTGCGGAGCTGTCGACCCAGATTGGAACGGTGCTGGAACTGAAGGTCTTCGAGCTCGAACGGCTCAGATTGACCGGCCTGCTCCACGATGTCGGAATGCTCGCCGTTCCCGATTCGGTGTTGCTCAAGACCGAATCACTCAACGATGAGGATTGGGCGGTCATCCGTGCGCATGCGGCCAGTGGATTCGAGCTGATTGCCGATGCCGTGCACGAAGACGTCGCAGACGCCGTGTTGTGTCATCACGAACAACTAGACGGCGAGGGGTATCCACGCCGGCTGAAGGAAGCGGACATCCCGCTGTTCGCCAGAATCGTTTTGGTGGCAGATGCGTACGACGCGATGACGTCCGACCGCCCACACCGGCCGCGGATGGTGCCGGAGCAGGCATTCGCCGAGCTGCGCTCCCACGCCGGCAGCCGGTTCGATGCCAATGTCGTGCGAGCGATGATCGAGGTTGATCGACTGATGAGGAGAACTGCCGACATCGTGGAGTTCCCCGGCAAGACCGGCTAACGGCGAACCCTACAACCCGGTACTCACGAACTGAGGACCAGGGCTGCCACGGCCAGGAACCCGCCGAAACCGACTACGTCCGTGATCAAGGTCAGGAAGATGCTCGACGCTTGGGCGGGATCGAGTCCCAGCTTTCTCAAGAGCAATGGGATCCCCGATCCGGCGAAGCCCGCGATCGTCACGTTCCCGAAGGCAGCAATGCTGACGGCTAGTCCGACCGCAAAAGACGACGAGCTCGAATCAAACACACCCGCGTTGATGAGGGTCATCGCCAGTGTCCCGGCGATCACCGCCAGGATGGCGCCGTTCATCAGTCCAACGGCGAGCTGACGTCTGAGAACGGCGAGCACCTGTGTGCCGGGAACATCATCGGTGGCGAGGGCTCTGATGACTACGGCCAGGCTTTGAAACCCGCTGTTTCCGCCCAGGAGCGCAATCACCGGCATGAGTGCAGCCAGTATTGGCTCGGCTTCGATGATGCCGGTCTGTCGTTCAATCACAAAAGTAACGATGAGTGCCAGCAACAGGTTGAGGCTGAGCCAGGGGAGCCGCATTCGAACCGAGCCCAGCACGGGCGTGAAGACCGTCTCGTGGGCACCGGCACCGGTCGCCAGCGCAAAGTCTTCGGAGGCCTCCAGTTGGATTGCCTCCATTATTTCCTCATTCGGGAGCCGGCCGATCAAGCGCCCACTGTCGTCGACGACGGGGAGGCTGAAGAGGTGGTAACGCTGGGCCAGCTCTGCAGCGTCTTCGCGATCGGTGAGGGGAGTGACGCCGATGGGATTCGGGATCATCACGTCGGCGAGGCCGGCCCCCGGCCGATTGAACACCAGTTCCCTGAAGGACAAGACACCGACGAGCTTGCGGTCGTCATCGACGATGTAGACGTATGAGAGATCTTCGAGCTCTTCGTTCAGTTGCCGGATGCGCTCGATCGCCTCACCTGCCGTCATGCCGAGCGGTAGCGAGGCGAACGATGAGGTCATATGACCCCCGACGGTGTCCGTCGGATATCCGAGCAGTTGTCGGACTTCATCGGTGAAGTACGGTTCGAGCTTGGCGATGAGTTGTCTGCGCGCCTCCGGTTCGAGGCGATGAATGATGTCGACTGCCTCGTCTGCAGGCATCTCCCCGAGGACATCAGCTGCGTCCTCCGGGTCCATCTCCTCGAGGATGTCGGCGGCCAGGTCGTCCCGCATTTCCTCGAGGACGTCGGCGGCATCATCCGGATCGAGATCTGAGATGAGGTCGGTGGCCGCTTGTTCGCCCAGTTCTTCGAGGATGTCGGCGGCATCGTGCGGGTCCGCTTCCGCTAGCGCTTCCCATTCCTCATGGTGTGTATCGAGGTATTCCTCTACCTCCTCGGGGCTGCGGCGCGCGCTCAATCTGAGCCTGGTGGCGAGCTCGCGGGGACTGTGGAGACGGAGTTTCATACGCGGGCCTCATAGCCGTGGTCGATCGGGTTCAGGCTAACCGGGCAGCTGGAGGCCTCCGGCCATTAGCCCCGGGCGGGCGGGGTATCTCTCCCTGATGTGTTGGAACCCAGAACCGGTCAGGTCATCAAGCTTCGAAGGGTCGAACGGCTTCCACCGTGACGGTGAACGTTCCGCCGGGCGCCTTGTAGCTGACCTCGTCGCCGATCGCGGCACCGAGGAGAGCACTTCCGAGCGGTCCGGTGGGTGAGGCGAGCAGAAACCCGGGTACCCGGTTTTCGGTCGGCGCGACGAAGTACTCCGTCGAATCGCCTTCTGAATCGACGATCGTGACGATCGTGCCGACCTGCACAACGCCGCTGTCCTCAGCTTCACGGATCTCGGCCGTGTCGAGCAGGTGGCGCAACTGGCGAATCCGCGCTTCCATCATTCCTTGTTCGTTCTTGGCCGCGTCGTAGTCGGCATTCTCACGGATATCGCCGTGGGAGCGCGCTTCCGCGATGCGTTCTTCGATTTGTATGCGGCCCTCGGTGGTGAGGGATTCGAACTCCTCCTGGAGTTTCTTGTGCGCAGTTGGAGTGAGCCAAGTGGTCTGATCGGTCATGGCGGGGCAGGATAGCCCCGTGCAGGAGACAAACATCCGGGGTTCGGCGTTTGCGTACGCGTTTACCGCGGCGCTGCTCTTCGGCGTGAGCGGCGCGATCGCCAGCGACGCTCTCGTCGAAATCAGCGCGGCAAGGGCGGCACAGTCGAGGGCGATGGTGGCCGTAGTCGTGCTGCTTCCGTACGCGTGGTATCGGGGAAAGCTGGCTGCACGAGCCTCGTGGACCCTGTTGCTTCTGTTCGGGGCGAGTCTCACGGCGGTGAACGCGGCGTACTACGAGGCGGTCGACCGCATCGGCGTGGGGCCCGGCATGACGCTTCAGTTCCTGGCGCCGATCGTTGTGTTGTTGTGGATGAGATGGGTTGAACGAAAATTCATACGTCGGTCGACCTGGTGGGCGGCATACGTGGCGCTGATCGGGACCGGTCTCATTGCTGAGGTGTGGCGGGTATCCGACATCGACCTCATCGGGGTCGGGGCCGGGTTGGCAGCAGCGCTGACGTTCGCCGCGTATCTGATTATCGGGGAAAGGCTCGGCCAGACGATGCCGCCCTCAGGCATCATGGCCTACGGATTCGCCATTTCGGCGCTCATGTGGGCCGTGATTCAGCCGGTGTGGTCCTTTCCGACCGACCTGTCGCCGAGGGTCTGGGTCGAGTTGGCGTGGCTGGGCATCATCGGAACGGCGATTCCCTTCATGCTGGAACTCCAGGCATTGCGGCGAGCCTCCGCCGGTTTTGTGGGCGTCATCGCAACCGCCGAACCCGTTATCGGTGCCGTCGCCGCCTGGATGATGTTCGCCCAGAAGATGGCCTCTCTTCAGATTGCCGGCATGGTCCTGATCGTGGGGGCGGTGGCGTCGGTTCAGCTGAGGGGGGTAGCGGAGGTGGAGGTGCCGCTCGACGCCGGCCGGTGAGTCTCGCCTGCCCGTTCTTGCGCCAGTTCTCGGCGCGTGACGCCTGGCTCTGACGCAGGAACGAGAAGAGGATGGATTAGCGCCATTTGTCGAGGGGACTGACCATCTGGCTGATGATCTTCAGTTCCCCATCGACCTCGGTGAGGACGAACGTCATGAAGTGCTTGTAGTAGGGGTCCCGTCCCCAGCCGATCTGTCCCGGCACGGAGACGAAATAGCGATTGGCATCGGGATCCTCGATGATCAGCGGATCACCGAGTTGCTCACCGGCGAACTGCCCCAGTGAGCTTTCGAGGTCTGCCCAGTGCGCGGGGATGTCCTGCGCCGGGTAGATGGTGCCGTCTCCCTCGATGTAGGCCGCCCTGGATGTGTACAGATCGGTGTTCGCCTCGAGATCGCCCGCGTTGGCGTTGGCGAGGAAGTCGTCCAGCAGCGCCTGGACGTCGGCTTCGATGCCGGTGTCGATCACCTTGTCGAACAGTACCCAGCCGCCCAGGCCGGCCAGGGCCAGTACTGTCACAACCAGCGCGATTATCAGGCCGCGATTCGATTTGCGGAGGTGCTCGATCCGCACCTCGGGTGTTTGGCGTTCCAGTGTGTCCACGGAACCCCCCTTTCTCTTCTTGACCGTCATGGTCGCGATTACTGCTGTGGCCGCGGCGATTCCGGCGAGCGCGATCGGCCAAACGGTCGTTGCTACCGGGGCAGTTGCTGTCGGTGTTGGGTTGGCTTCTCCAATTCGAGGAACGCCTTCTCCGAGCATCCATGCTCCGACAACAACCAGGCTGATCGCGACCGTCACGAGCGTGGCGGCGGCGGCTGCGATACGCAGCGGATGCCGTACCCCCGCGTTCCACCGCTTCAGCTGATGGGTAGCCCGGGCTCCGGCTATCACGTCGTCGGCGTCGATCCGTTCGACTGTTGAATCCAAGTACGTGCGGAGTTGAACCTCGACGTCATGCATCGACCGTCACCTCCAGGGCGGCACGCAGCCTGTTCAATCCACGTTCTGCATGGGTGCGAACGGTCGAACGGGAGACCCCGAGGAACTCGGCGGCCTCGTGCTCGGTCCATTCGAGTGCATTGAGCAGTACAACCGCCACCCGCTGGTTGCGGGTGAGCGACTCGAGTGCAGCGGGTAATCCGGGTTCCACATCGTGAGCATCCGACGGCGCCACGCCCGGAAACAGAAGGCGCGGCCGCCGGTAGATCCGAGAGCGACTCTGACCGACCCGGTAGAGATATCCGGCCGGATTGTTCATGACCCGAACCTTGTCCCAGTTCTCCCAGGCATAGGTGAGAGCGTCCGCGGTTGCATCCGCGCCGACCTCTGGCCCGTAGGCGGCGGCCAGCGCATATGAGAGCCGCGGTTCCGTCTCTTTGACGAAACGAGTGAAGGCTTGCTCATCATCTGCCTGCACCTGCGACTCTCCCTTCACTACTTGAGAGCCTCGAGCGCGGCGAAATGGCGACATGACATGTTCAGCTTCTCAAGACCGGGCGAGTGCGGCCAGAGGCAAACGGCAGCCGTATTCTCAGGCCGTGCCAAACTGGCATCCTGACCCGCGACCAGCAACTCGCAACTCGCGACGAGGAAGGAGGTGACCGAGATGGACTTGAATCCGCGTCTGACCCAGTACTCGCACGGAAGCGGCTGAGCGTGCAAGCTCGGTTCTGACGAGCTGGCGCAGGTCCTGCGCCGTTTGCGAAACTCACCGGTCACCCGCCATCCGGACCTCCTGGTCGGCTTCGAAACCAGCGACGATGCTGCCGTCTTCGTCGCGCCCGGGGGAACAGCCCTGGTGCAGACGGTCGACTTCTTCACCCCGGTTGTCGATGATCCGTACGATTGGGGCCGTATTTCGGCTGCCAACGCCCTTTCCGACGTGTATGCGATGGGAGGGACTCCACTCACCGCCCTGCAACTGGTCGGCTGGCCCCGTGACACGCTGCCGTTTGACCTCCTCGAAGAGGTGATCGCCGGCGGCGCAGCCGTACTCGAACTGGCGGGATGCACGCTCGTCGGTGGTCACTCGATCGACGATCCGGAACCGAAGTACGGGTTTGCCATAACCGGGATCGTGGAGCCCGACCGCCTCGTCACCAACTCCGGTTCCCAACCCGGCGATGTGCTCGTCCTGACCAAACCGCTCGGCACCGGCATCATCGCCACGGCCATCAAGAACGGCCGGGTTGATCCCGGGGTGGAGAGGCGGGCCATCGAGGTCATGGCCGCCCTCAATGAGGGCGCTGCCCGAGCCATGACGTCGGTCGGGGTCAACGCGGCGACAGATGTCACCGGCTTCGGACTGCTCGGCCACCTACACGAGATGGTATCGGCGGCGGAAGTAGGCGCCGAGATCCACGCCGTCTCGGTACCACTGATAGAAGGGGTGCTCGACCTCGCCACGCAGGGCATCCTGCCGGGGGGGTCGAAACGGAATATGTCTGCGGTGATCGATCACGTGGATTTCGGCGATGTCGGGTCCCCACTCAGAGATGTCCTCGCAGACGCACAGACGTCGGGAGGCCTGCTGATCTCGGTCCATCCCGATCGTCTGGACTTCCTCCTCGCCGCCCTCGAGGCCGAACGGACCGAAGCGGCGGCCGTGATCGGGTCGATCGTGGCCGGAGCGGGCATCCGCCTCCTGAGCTGACGGGCCGCCCACCTAGGCTGGTCCGCAGTGCCGTCCACCGTCTCTCGTCAGATAGTGATCATCTCCATCAGTGTCGGCTTCGTGATGGCCGGACTCACCCTCGTTGCGCCGATTCTGCCTCTGTACGCGCTGGAGTTCGGAGTTTCGTACACGGCGGCAGGGGCGCTGATCACCGGATTTGCAGTCGCCCGACTTCTCTTCAGTGTGATCGGTGGGATGGCGGGTGATCGGTGGGGTGCCCGCAGAGTCACGGTACTGGGCACGACGCTTCTGGCTATCTCGAGCGTGACCGCCGCATTGGCACCCAGCTATGCAGTGCTGCTCGGGTCGCGCTTCATCGAGGGGGTCGGCTCGGCGATCTTCGCCACCACCGCCTTCCAGTATCTCTTGCAGGTCACTCCGAGGGAGCGCCTCGGCCGGGCAACGGCCGCCTATCAGACCGGCTTGCTCGTCGGCGTGGCGATCGGCCCATTCGTCGGTGGGTTCCTCGCCGAACTGGGCGACTTCCGGACCCCGTTCTGGGTCTACTCGGTCCTGGCGGGCCTCGTCGCGGTATCTGCCTGGTTCTTCATCGAGGATCTTCCGACCAGAGCCACGAGTGCCCGGCAGGTGGTATCCGCGGCCCGGCGACTTGTTCGCTCGCCTACCTATCTGGCCTTGATGCTGGTGGGATTCTCGATGATGTTCATGCGCGGAGGTGCGAGGGTTACCCTCCTACCCCTCTATGCAGAACAGTCGCTTGGATTCGGCGCAGGCGACATAGGGATCTTGCTCTCCGTCTCGGCCCTCACCAACCTCCTGATCGTCAATCCGGCCGGGCGACTCGTCGACTCGGTCGGCGGGAAGCCGGTGGCGCTGATCGGTCTTGCGACCGCCGCGCTGGCCACAGCCGGATACGGCATGTTCGAATCCTTCACCGGGTTGCTGTTCGTCTCGATGGTGTTCGGAATAACCGCAGGACTGGCCGGCATCGCCCCTCCGGCGATGGTGGGAGATCTTGCGCCGCCGGGCCTGGAAGGCTCTGCGGTCGGCGTCTACCGGATGGCCGGAGATCTCGGATTCGTAGTGGGCCCACTGGCGCTCGGCTTCATCGCCGACACCGGCGCCATCACCGCCGGCTTCTTCCTGACGGGGTCGATCATGATGGTCGCCGCCGGCGTGCTGTTCCTTGTGCCTGAGACCCGGCGAGACCCCGTCGCCAAACCGGTATCGTGAACGGCTCATGAGTGACCGACTGCCCTTTCTCGATGAACGGCTCCAGAAGATCGCCTCGGCGCTATCGATTGGTGGATTGCGTCGCCACTTGTTCCTGTGCGCAGAACAGACGACGCCGCGCTGTTCGACGTACGAGGAGTCGTCGAGCGTGTGGGAGTACGCGAAGCGGCGCATGAAGGACCTGGAGTTGGCGAGTGCGCCGCCGCCGTGGCGGGGGTCGATCGGCGAACCGCCCCCGGGCGGGATGACCGACGGGGAGGCCGTCGCGCTGAGGACCAAGGTCGACTGCTTCCGCATCTGTGAGCAAGGACCCATTGCCCTCGTCTATCCGGATGGCGTCTGGTACCGGTCGGTCACCACCGAGGTGATGGAACGGATCATCCAGGAGCACCTGATCGAAGGCCGGCCTGTTGAGGAGTACGTGTTCGCCCGTGACGCGCTGGGCGCACAACAATGATGCGCTGGATGAAGCGGCTCTTCCTGGCATGGGTTGCCTGGCGGCTGCTCGGCCCGGAACCGGAACCGAAGGCGGCCGAAGCGCAAGAACACCCCTTCCGCCTGCCCGGGCGGTCTGTGTTCGTCGGAGACAATGAGTTCTTCGTTCGGGAGGCCGGCAACCCGGAAGCTCCGCCGCTGGTGCTTGTCCACGGCTGGGGGGATCACGGTCTCGTGGTGTGGTGGAAGTTGATCGGCAGGCTCGCCAAGAACTACCGGGTGATCGTGCCGGACGGCCGGAACACCGGGAAGTCGGATCTTCTGCGTGCCCGTTATGAAATCGCCGACCTCGCCGACGATCTGGCCGGCATCATGACCGCGCTGGAAATCGACCGGGCCTCCATCGCCGGATACTCGATGGGCGGACTGGCCGCCCTCGAACTGGCCCACCGGCACCCGCAGCGAGTCGACAAGCTCATCCTGGCCGGCACGTCTGCCGGGCCGGCTCGTTCGGCGGCCGAGCGGATCGTAGGAGGGGTAGTGATCGTGCTGGCTCGGGCTTTCGATCGCCTCAGCCGGTCCGAAGGTACCCGGGCGAGAACCGGTTACCTATCGAACGTCGGGGCTGTGCTTCCCAAGCACCTGCGCTGGGCCCACTGGCAGCTACAGAACCGGGACCCCGACCTCTACTGGCAGGCAGGTTCAGCCGTCAACCGCTTCGATGCCCGCCCGTGGATCGGCAAACTGGAACAACCGGCCCTGGTGATCATCAACACCGAGGATCAATTGATGTTTCCCGAAGTCCAGTACGAACTGGCCTCACTTCTGCGCCATCCAGAGGTGGTGGAACTGGTCGGAGCTCGCCATGAAGCTCCCCTCACGCACGCCGGTCACATGATCAGAGCTATTGAGGCCTTCCTCGGGCGCGGCAGGGGCTAGATACGGCCTATTTGAGGCTGAACGGCGGATATTCGTCGGTAACCAGCAGGAACGCGTACGCATCCACTCGCAGTCCCCATCGGCCAACGCCCACCAGATAATCGAAGAGCGGGCGGGGATAGCGTCCGGTGAAGAGGATGGCGAACCAGGCAATGATCCAGACGATGATCCCGATGGCAACTAGCGCGGCGAGCACTATGTAGTGGGGGATGGCCAGCAGCCACTTCACGAGTGGCAGCCAGCGATTGAGGTCTCGCTCCACGTCTGGGTAATCGATCTCGAGGTGCACCGCTTGCTCGTCAACGGTCGAAGGATACTGATCGGTGAGCAAGAAGAAATAGGCACTGACCCGCGCTCCGAAGCGGGTCAGCTCTCGGGCGAAGTCGAACCACCAGCGTGGGTACCGCATCCGGAACACGATCATCAGCATCGTGGCCAGCGCCAGGCCACCGGTTATCCCCATGCCGGTCTTCTGGATCTGCTCACCGGTCTCGGCCACCGTTTCGTTCCCGGTTGCCGTGAGCAGAGAAAGGATGATGGCGATCGGGATGATCCAGATCAGCCGAAAGAACGTCGTGAACCTGTCGAGCGTTTCGGGGTAGTCGATATCCAGGCGAGCTGCGAAGGGCTCGGAAGACGTGACCATGGTCTACCTCCTCAAGGTGTGACGCGATTCACCCTACGCTCTCCGGCGGGGGAGTTTCAGGACGTGTGTCAAACCCTCTCGAGCAACGGGACGGCGCCGGGGGATCCGATGGCGATGCCCCCGGCCAGCTGTGATAGTGATCACAGGCGATCCATGATCACCCAGTTCAGAACCCGACGCTCGGTCTCCGGAACTCGGGTCGAAGCCGTCCGTGCGTCGGCCCTGGCAGCCCTATGGAGTCGAGCCGGCGCAGCCCTTCTTGACGGCGAGGGCGATGATGGCGCCTATGACGAGGAGGATGAGTAGCTTCTTCACAGCGACGGCCTTTCTGTTAACACCATGGTACGCCGCCGGACTCCGGTTCAATACTTGGAGCGGGTGTCGCGCCCGCGAGCGCTGGAGATGGCCCGTTCGATCCGATCGAAGATCGACTCGTGAACACGATTGACATCGGGCAGGCGAATTGCGTCGAGGGCACGCCTGAGCCCGTTGCGCACGCGACCGGCCCACAGTCTGGCCGTGGTGACGGCGATGCCACCGAACACAGCGAGGGCCACGGCCGCGCCGCCGAGTGCCGCCCAACCGGCGCCCATGATGCCGAGTACCAGCGCCAGCACAACCGACAATCCGACGCCGGCTGCCAGGAGACCCTTGGCGGTCTTCCCGATGATGCTGGTGTCGGCTTCGAGTGTGACTAGATGCTTGCCGGGTTCGACGCTGTGAACGTGGTTGGTCACCGGTCCGACCGCCCGCAAAGCTCCGCTGCCCTTGCCCAGGTGGAGTCCCATACGAATCGAGGCGACCGGCGAGGGATCCTTCTCCCATACGATTCCGTGTCCATGCAGGCGCCGCTTCTGGAGGCCCTCGTGCTTCTCGAGCCAGGTGTCGATCGTGTTGGTGACCTCGGCTAGGTCACCAACGACCATGGTGCGCTCCTTCATGCGCACCGGGGCCAGGAACCGATCGAGAGGTGTCATTTCGACTTGCTCGGAGGCGGTGGCCTCCTCGAAGAGAGCCCGGCGGACGTGGGCAGGGTCGATGCCGATCTCCCCGGCGATGCGCTCGATGTGTTCTGGACTGAGGGTGTCCGGGCCGTGCTCATCGTCGAACTGGAGCTGGATCGCTCGCCGCAACACCCGCTCGACCGAATCCATGCCCAGGGAATCGAGGCGCTCGGCCAGGCCTGAGGCGCCGTCTTCTCGGTCGGGCCGTCGCTGGGATTCGTACTCACGCATGAGTCAAGTATGGCGCATCTCCCGGGCGGGCGGGCCGTGGACCATCAGCCAGGTGCCCTGCGCGAGCGCCGAATCCCACGATTGCTTATTGCCTATCGCCTATCGCCCACGGCTCTCAAGGCTTCAGCGTCAGCGTTCCCTCCGCATCCGCTTCGATCGCATCGCGATCCCAATGCATCGGGTGGAGGTCGTTGACCACCCATGCCTCTGCCATATCGATGTAATGGGGGTGGTAGATGTGCCCGGATTGCCCGGTCGGGTGGATTGTTCGTGACCGCTCGAAGTTGGACAGGTCGACGATCATCCGCATTGATGGCAGTGCGACGACTTCATAACCGTCGGCGGCGTCCCAGGTCGTGGCATTGACGATCGATCCGCCTCCGCCCACCGCGTAAGGTCCACGATTGAACAGCCATTCCAGGGGAGGAATCCCCGACTCTCCAAATGTCGCGTTGCGGAAGGTCGCCTCGTGCAGATCACCCCATCGCCATTCGGCCGGGTCGTCTCCGAGTTCGTCGCGCAACTCGTTCATCGCAGCGATGATGGCGAACTCGAGGATCTCATCCCGACCTTCAATATCTGAGGTGGAGGCGATATCCCACCATGCATTGGTTGGTTGCTGAAGCAGGCCGTTGACAACTTCGAACCAGCGACTCCCACCATCTGGCCAGAATCGCTCCGGCATCTCATCGTGGAAGGTGAGCCGGAGCAGGTGTCTCCATACCGTGGCATACAAGGCAGCCCCCGGGAGGTCTGCGCCTTGCTGGTAGGCGTCGCCGGTTGCCCAATCGTTGAGGATGTGTTGTGCATCTCCAACGAGTGGCTTGTCGGTCGGGACCGCCAGCAGTGCCGGGATCACCTCTTCCGCACCGAGGTTGCGGTTGTCGCGCTGCAAATCTGCGATGAATGCAATGTCGACCTGAGTCGCGTCGGTCAGCACATCGACGATTCGATCACCCCGATAGCCGTAGTCGAGGTCGTACGCCAGATAAAACGGGTAGGAGCCGTCGGCGATCTGCTGGTTGGCACTGTGCAGGAAACCCTCCGGCGGGTTCAACACGGTCGGCATGCTCTCGAACGGGATGAATCCGGTCCACTCGGTCGCTCCATCCCAGCCGGCCGCCGGCCATCGGCCGTCCCCGGCCGAGCGAATGGGGACCTGCCCTGAACTCTGGTAGCCGATGTTGCCGTCGATGTCGGCATACACGAAATTCTGTCCGGCGATGTCCCAGCGACTCACTGCCTCGCGAAACTCCTCCCAGTTGGCGGCCTGGTTGATGCTCAACACCGCTTGCACGAGCCTGGATGGTTCGAGGGCCGTCCACTTGAGCGCGACCGCATAGTTGATGGGTACCTCGATACCAGCCTCGCTGCCGAAGTCCTCCAGAGGTCCGTACCGGTCCGAGATGATCGGTCCGTGCCGCGTTGATTTGACCTGGATCTCTTTCGGTGTCGTTCCGGCGATTCCGATCGTCTCTGTGCGTATCTCGAGGTCGACCCATTCTCCGTTGGCTTCGTACTGGTCGGGGTTTTCCGGGTTGAGGCGTTCGATGTAGAGATCCTGGGTGTCGGCGGCGAGGTTGGTGACACCCCAGGCGATCCGGTCGTTGTGGCCGATGATGACGCCCGGGACACCGGCGAACGAAAAGCCGGTGACGTCGAAGGGGCAGGCCCCGTCGCAATGAAGACCAACTTCATACCAGATGGACGGCATTTGAATGCCGAGGTGAGGGTCGTTGGCGAGGATCGGCAAACCGGTGGACGTCTTCGAGCCGGCCACTACCCAGTTGTTCGAGCCTACCTCTGCACCGGATGGACCGATCAGGGCATCGAGGGTTTCGATCCAGGTTGCCGCCGGACCCAGTAGGGCGGCCAGATTGGCGTTCGTGAGCCCGGCGACGGGATCGGCAGTCGCAGGATCTCCGCCGGCATACGGTGACGATTCCGGAAGAACGTAGGGCCGATCCGACGAATACGGCGGGTACAACTCGTCGACGCGGCTGCGCGGCAAGGTGCCCGCCAGTACCGCCCTGGCGATCTCGGAGCCCATGTTGGCACCGAGATCCCACGACATCATTCTCGCCCACGACAACGTATCGATTGGTTCCCACGGTTCGGGTTCGTAGCCACGATTCTGAAGGACCAGAGTTGCGTATTCGAACGACAACCTGGTGCCGGCGTGGTCGGCGAGGTAGGCATTGACGCCTTCGGCGTAGGCCTCGAGGATCTCCTTTGCCTCATCATCTAGGGCAGCGAACTCCAACTCGGACAGGCGAGTGAACCCCAGTGACCGGAGGAAAGTGTCGCTTTCGACCTGCGATTTTCCGAATAGCTCGGCGAGACGCCCCTGTCCGATGTGACGCCAGAAGTCCATCTGCCAGAAGCGATCCTGGGCGTGGACGTACCCTTGCGCCACGAAGAGGTCGTGGGTGGTCGAGGCGTAGACGTGTGGGATGCCGTTTGTGTCCCGGATGATGTCCACCGGGGCATCGAGGCCGGCGACACGGACGTCGCCTTCGATTACAGGGTACGAACGCCGCACGAGGTAGAGACCGAAGACCCCGACGACGAGGCCGACAATCAACAGGAAGGTGATCAAGCGAAATAGGGTACGACCGATGGCACGCATAGGGGCAGGCTAGACGGAAGGATCCGTGTCTTGTTCTGAGGTAGCCACCGTCGCCGCCAGTGAGGTGATGGCGCCGAGATCCGGGATCGGATCGCCCCTCTCGAGCCCCACCGTTAGAGAGGCTGCCGCTACGGCCATACGCAGCGTGTGTGCCGGCTCCCATCGAGACCCTGTGCCGTACGCCACCATGGCGGCGAGAGTGTCACCGGCCCCGGTCGGGTCGATCGCCTCGACCTCGGGTGGGCGCACCGCATGCAGCTCGTTTCCCGCTCGATACCAGGCCGCCGCCTCCCGCCCGCTGGTGAGTACTACGTCCGGCCCGGATCGAGACAGGGCCAGCGCGTCTTCCACTGCGTGCTCATGGCTCGACCACACGCATACCTGAAGCGGGGCTGCCGCCCGGCCCGTCACATCGATGCCAACTGCCGGGACACCTGCATCTGCTGCATCGGCGATCACCGCCGCCCCCGCGCCGGCAGAGTACGCGTCCACCAGGGCCACCGACCTTCCCTTCCACACGTCGGTAGACACCTCCTGCCACCTGGCTGTTCTGTAGCCACTCGAGATGATGGTTCGTTCGCCGTCGGGACCCACGAGCACGATGCAGTGTGGCGTTTGCGTTGTGTGGGACAGGTCGATCATCGAGATATCGACACCTCGGGCGGCCAGGTCGTCGATCAGCCACCTCCCCAGTGGATCGTCTCCGAGTGTGTTGCCCAGTACGGAGGCGTTGGCTCCCCATGCAGCCAGTGCCACTGCCGGATTGGCGCCGCCTCCCCCGTAAGTCATGCGGGACGTCAAAGAGCGAAGATCGTCTCCAGGCTCGGGAAAGCGACCGAGCCGGTGCACGAGATCCGGGTTGAGTGATCCGTAGCAGAGTGCGGAGAGCATGGGGACGTACAACGTACCAGGTGCCCGCGACCCGCGACCCGCGACTCCACTATCATCCCGGCTCCATGAGCGAGTTGTTGTCCGCGGTTGCGGCCACCCTGGGGGCACCTGAAGCGTTGATCCAGCGTTCGGTCGACGCACGGGCTGCTGCACAGGGCATTGATGCCGAGCAGGTTTTGGAAGCTTGGGCAAGTGGATCTGCTTTCAGCGTCGCCGCACCGGAGGCACCCAAAGCTGCCCCGGCCGTAGTGCCGGAATCCGCCGTTCCCGCACCCGTCGATGCAGTTGAAGACGACGGAGACGAGGTTTCAGAGCCCGCAACCGCGGCCCCCGCTGAAGCTCTCCAACCAGTCGCAACTGCACTGCCCGCCTTTGAGCCGGCGCCGCTCGGGAGCCGGTTGAGGCTTCCCGCCGCGCTGGGTGCAGGCGCTGGTGGCTTTTTCGGCCTCATTACTGCCGGGCTGGCGGCGGTCTTCCTCGTGGACAATGCCGCTGCTGTGGAACAGGGAACGGGTTTCCGAGCCGTTGTGCAGGTCGAGATACTCCCAATCGTGATCGCGACCGCGCTGCTGGCGGCGGTATTCGGGGGGTTTCTCGGCATTCTCGGACGGCGCGGCCCTGCCTTCTTTCGCCCCGAGTTGGCGGTAGTAGGTGGATCGGGTATCTGGTTCGGCGCATTGATTGGACTGGCGCTGGGCGCGATCGGTGGGGGAGTTCTCGCCGGAGCCCTGGGGATGGAGACGATCGACGAAGGCATCGTGGCGATCCCCGTCGTGACGGCTCTGTGGTGGCTCGTGATCGGCGGTGCCGGGCTGGGGGCCGGCACAGCCGTGCTGGCGCATGTGACGGCAGTACCGGCCGGTTTCTCAGCTGGGGAGTCGGCAGATTCGGGTGAGGTACGGACGAGGCTCACCCAGTCGATGCTGCTGCCATTGGTCTCGGTCCTCGTGCTGGCCGGAGTGATCGCGTTGATCGCTACCTTGTTCCTGCTGTTTCATGAGGCGGCGTCCGCGCTGGCCATTGTCATCTCAGCGGGGATCTTGCTCTTTGCGTTTCTGGGCGGCTATCGCCCGAGCATCAAGCTCCGGTATACCGAGGTTGTCGCGGCACTGGCTGGCATTGCGACTGTGGTCGTTGCCATTGTCCTGGTGGTCGTCGTCCGCGGCGAGTAGTCCGGCGTCTCGACCCCTGGCTTTTCTTGCCGGTGGGTGGCGGCGGTAGGCCCGGAACTGCAACCTGGAGCTTGCGACCGGGTGCCCTTGCTCAGCCGCCGAAGGCGGCGAGCACGCCGAAGGTGCCGAGAACGACCGTGTACAACATGACAGCCCCGACGAATCCCACCGTGAAGAAGCGGGCAATCAAGCTCTTCTCGTAGCGGACGTGCATGTAGAAGGCGACGACGATCACGAACTTGAGGGCGGCCAGAACGATCAGCGTCGGGTAGACGATCCCCGACGAGACCCCGGCTTGTTCGATGTAGTAGAGGCCCACTTCGACGCCGGTGAGCACCGCCAGAATCACAGCTATCTGCACATACTGCTTCGGGCTGGGGTGCGGCTTGGTTGGTGCGTGGGTGGTCATGCGGAGATCCCTACTTGATCAGATAGACGACCGTGAAGATCACGATCCAAATGATGTCGACAAAGTGCCAGTAGAGGGCGACGCTCTCTAGGTTGAGCCCGGTCGCGGTCGAGAGCCGTCCTTTGCGAAAAGAGGTGCCGGCGAGCGTGAGCAGCATGATGACGCCAATCAGTACGTGCATGCCGTGGAAGCCGGTGAGCGTGAAGAACGCGGAGGCGGCGGGGTTGGTGGAGAGCGTCATCGGTGGATCGTGAAGAACGAACTCGGTGAACTCGAACGCTTGTCCGGACAGGAACACCATGCCGAGGAGGGCCGTTGCGACAATCCAGGTACGCGTCGCACGTTGATCGTCCCGGTGGATGGCATGGTCGGCGAGCACCATCGTCAGCGAACTCATCAACAGCACGAACGAACTGACCGAAGTGAACGGAATGTCGAACATTTCCGACGGATACGGCTCCGGATATCCGACCCTGCCCTTGAACAGCAGGTAGTTGGAGATGAGTGCACCGAAGAACATGAACTCGCTCGAAAGGAAGATCCACATAGCGAGCTTCCTGGTCTCGATCCCGGTGCTCTCGTGAAGCTGCTCATCGTGAGCGATGTCGCTCATGCGTGCACCTCCTCGTGATCTTCTTCAAGGGGTTCGAGTGACCAGCCGATCATCGACGACAACAGCAGAATCACGCCGAAGGCGAGCAGCGGGAGGCCCCATCCTCTCGTGTGGTAGACCACGCCGTATCCGATGGCGAGGAACGCGGCGCCCGCCAGGAACGGGAAATATGACGGCGAGGGGAGGTGGATCGGCGAGGGCGGGTTCACGCCCTGATCGTGGAACTGCGCGATTGTGGCATCGGCCTCGGCCTTTCGGACGGGGCGTCCCTCTTCGTTCTCGTCGTACTTGCGGTGCCACCAATCGTCGAGAGCCTGCACTTCGGGATTCACCCCGAAGTTCCACTCCGGGGTCGGGTTGGGGATACTCCACTCGATAGTGCGGGCGTCCCAGGGATCCATGCCGGACTCGACGCCCTTTCGCTTCGACCTGACCCAGTTGATCATGAACACGAGGATCGAGAGCGCGATTGTGTAGGCGCCGACGGTCACGACCATGTTCCAGGTCCCAAAGTTGTATTCCTCTGGATACTTCCACGTGCGCCGGACCATTCCCTGGAGTCCGAGCCAGTGCATGGGTCCGAATGTGAGGTTCATCCCGATGAACATGAGCCAGAAGTGCAGCTTGCCGAGCTTCTCGGACAGCATGCGGCCGGTGAGCTTCGGGAACCAGTAGTAGAGGCCGGCGAAGATGCCGAAGATTGCGCCGCCGAACAGCACGTAGTGGAAGTGCGCAACGATGTAGTAGGTGTCGGTCTGCTGCCAGTCGGCGGGGACGATCGAGTGAGTGACGCCCGACAGGCCGCCGATGACGAACAGGGCCACGAAGCCGAGCGAGAACAGCATCGGGGTGGTGAATTTGATCTTCCCCATCCACATGGTTCCCATCCAGTTGAAGATCTTGATGCCGGTCGGCACCGCGATCGTCATTGTTGCCAGCCCGAATGCGGCTTGGGCGACCGGCGTGATCCCCGAGGCGAACATGTGGTGGGCCCATACACCGAACCCGAGGAACCCGATGGCGGCGCCGGCGAACACCACGGCGGGATAGCCGAAGAGGGGCTTGCGGGAGAACACCGGCAAGGTCTCGGACACGATCCCCATCGCCGGGAGAATGAGGATGTAGACCTCCGGATGACCGAACAACCAGAAGAGGTGCTGCCAGAGGATGGCATCGCCACCCTGGAATGTGTCGAAGAAAAGGGTTCCCAACTGGCGATCGAATGTGACCATGAACAGAGCCACGGCAATGATGGGCAGCGAGAAGAGCAGCAGGAACGCCACAACCAGAGTCATCCAGACGAACACCGGCATCCGCAGCAACTTCATACCTTTGGCGCGCATGTTGAAGATCGTGGCTATGAAGTTCACCGCGGAGATCAGCGAAGCCAGACCGAGTATCTGGAGTCCGATGGCTCCGAAGTCGAGCACCGTTCCTGTTGAGAAACGCGGACCGGCGTTGGGCTGGTACATGAACCACCCGCCGTTGATCGTGCTGCCCAGCCATGAGGCGTCGGTGGCACCACCCGGGAGGTTGCCACCCGCCGGCGGTCCCGTTGTCCCGAACAAGAAGGAGGAGTACAGGAAGATGCCACCGAAGATGAAGATCCAGAAGCTGAGGGCGTTCAAGCGGGGGAAGGCAACGTCTCTGGCGCCGATCATCAGCGGCATCATGTAGTTGAAGAAGGCGGCGCCGACCGGCATGACGAAAAGGAAGATCATCGTGGTGCCGTGCATCGTGAACATCGCGTTGTACTCGTTCGCATCGAGGACGGTGCCGTTGGGTCCCGCCAACTGCAGCCGGAGAATCAGCGCTTCGAGGCCGCCCAGGATGAAGAAGAAGAAGGCCGAGTACCCGTACATGATGCCGATCTTCTTGTGATCGACCGTTGTGAGCCAGCTCATCCATCCGGAGGTCTGCTTCGGCCGGCGGAAGATGGTTGAGGCGGGAGCCGCGGTGCTCGCCATTAGTTCCCCTTGGTCGGGTCGAGCCCTTGGAGGAATGCCACGAGCACGTCGATCTCATCCGAGGTCAGGTTGAGGTTCGGCATGAACGATCCTGGTTTGATGGTGGGTGGATCGGCCAGCCATTCTGCAATGTGCTCGGCGGTGCGGTCGAGTGAGGCGCCCGCAAAGACATTGCGGTAGGGATCGGCGAAGTGGGTCAAATTCGGCCCCACCGGCTTGTCGATTTGGTTCACACCCTCGATCACGTGGCACGTGCTGCAAATCCCGTTGAATTCGGCGAGGCCCGCTGCAGCAGGGGTTCCATCGGCCGGAAGCGTGGCCGGTTGCTGCATCCTGGCTACCCACGCCTCGTAGTCGGTCTGACCGACCGCTCTGACCCTGGCCCGCATGAGGGCGTGGGACAGTCCACAGAACTCTCCGCATTGGCCCCAGTACTCGCCGGGTTGGTCGGCCTCGAGGGTGAGCAACGTCTGCTGCCCCGGCACCAGATAGCGCTTGCCGTTGAGTTTCGGAATCCAGAAGTTGTGCAGGACGTCTTCGGAGGTCATGTTGAGACAGACTTGTTTGCCGGCCGGGATGACCATGACGTTGGCCGTTGTGATGCCCTCCTCCGGGTACCGGTACTCGAACCACCATTGATGGCCGATGACGTCGACCTCCATGGCGTCGGCATCGCATTCGGTGAGGTCGAAAATTGCCTGGACGGTGGGTACTGCGAGGCCCGCCAGGAGAATGATCGGAATGGCGGTCCAGAGCACCTCGAGCTTGGCGTTGCCGTGGATCTGCTTTGGATCAGCCTGGCCTCGATCTCGATAGCGGATCATCGCGAAGGTCATGCCGCCCAGAACGATGGCGAGGATCACTCCGGCAATCCAGAAAACCGGGGTCCCGAGTTCGTCGATTCGACGCGCCGCAGGTCCCTGCGGGTCGAGCGAGTCGAGCGGTGAGCCTTCGATGCAGGAAGCGAGAAGCAAGGGCAACGCGGTCAACAGCGCCAACTCGACCGACCGTCTTGACCTTGACCGCACTTGCCTTGCCTCCCCCGAGTCCCGTTCATCACCGTGCTAGCGGTGGCGACACTCTAAACGTCGTGACTCACTGACTGCAAGGTAAGGACTTTATCCTCTAGCGCAACTGATTTCCCGCCAACCGACGGGTTTTCCCGCAACTCAGCTACAGGCCATAGGCAATAGCCATGAGCCCGCCGGCGCCCATTTCCTACTGGGCCAATTGCTAATTGCGTATTGCCAACGGCCTACTGCTCACGGCCCACTGCTCACGGCCCACTGAGCCCTCCCGCGTCGGCTGTATTCCGGGCAAGACCCAACGTGTCGCCCGCCAGCGGGATGGGACCACCTTGAGATGAGTTTCGCCAGGGGGATGGGACCACCTGCTCGCCAGTGAT